>SKPY01000113.1 GCA_007119305.1 Nitriliruptorales bacterium | reverse complement strand
TCCCGACCACGTGGACGGCCGGATGCTGGGCATCTCCGAGGAGGCCGGCGCCAACCTCGTCAACCGTGACCGGATGTGGCACTACGTGGAGGGCATCACCAACTACGCGCCGATCTGGACCGACCACGGGATCCGGATCCTCCCCGGGCCCTCCTCGCTGTGGCTGGACGCGACCGGCCGGCGCCTGCCGGTGCCCTGCCTGCCGGGGTTCGACACGCTCGGCACGCTCGAGCACATCATGAGCACCGGGCACGAGCACACCTGGTTCATCTGCACCCAGGACATCATCGAGAAGGAGTTCGCCCTGTCGGGCTCCGAGCAGAACCCCGACCTCACGGGCCGGGACACGCGGCTGCTGCTCGACCGGCTGGGCTCCGGCGCACCCGGACCGGTCGAGGCCTTCAAGGAGCAGGGCGCCGACTTCGTGGTCGAGGACAACCTCGAGGCGCTGGTTCGGTCGATGAACGCGCTCACGCCCGAGCCGCTGCTCGACTTCGACCGGGTGCGCTGGGAGGTGCAGGCCCGCGACCGTGAGATCGCCAACCCGTTCACCAAGGACCTGCAGGTCATGGCGATCCGAGGTGCCCGCAGCTACCTCGGGGACAAGGTGGTGCGCGTCGCTGCGCCGCACCGCCTGCTCGACCCGGAGGCGGGACCCCTGATCGGGGTGCGGCTGCACATCCTGACCCGCAAGACCCTCGGCGGGCTCGAGACCGACCTCGATGCCCGCGTCCTGCAGCCCGGCGGCGAGCCGCTCGAGGGCCTGTACGCCGCCGGCGAGGTGGCCGGGTTCGGCGGCGGTGGGATGCACGGCTACCGGTCGTTGGAGGGCACCTTCCTCGGGGGCTGCCTGTTCTCCGGCCGCACCGCCGGCCGCGCCGCTGCCCGGGCGGTGGGCTGACGGCCGATCCGCCGCGTGGCACACGCCGGGTCTATGCCGCCACGGGCAGGAGATCGTCCGCGCGGGGTCGAACGTTCCAGCAGTCACACATCCTGCTGAACGACGACCTGGGGGCCGTTGTGCGCCGACTCCTGCTGCCACTGCTCCTCGCCCTGCTGGTCCTGCCGGTCGTGCCGGCGGTGGCCGACGACGATCCCGAGGCCGGTAGTGCCGAGTGGCGGCAGCGGGATGCGGCGAACATGGAGCGGATGACGGGGCGCACACAGGACCAGCTCAGCCACCCCGGCTACTTCGCCCGGTTGCACCTGGCCGCGGCGGAGCTGTACGTGGGGAACCTTGCGGACCAGGCGCGCCATCCGCTGCGGCCGATCCTCACCCTCGCCCAGCTCGTCCCCCAAGGGCGCGGTGCCGACGCCTACCGCCACGGCTGGCAGCGGCAGGGGCGCGGCGTCATGGTGCCGATCGAGTACCGCAACCGCGACGGCGCGCGCATCCAGGGCGAGGTATGGGCGCCACCGAGCCCGTTCACGGATCCCGTGACCGGCGAGCAGCAGACGGGGCCCTACCCGGGCGTGGTCATCACCACTGGCTCCATCCAGGGATACAAGGAGCTCTACTGGTGGGCCGCCCAGGGTCTGGCCGAAGCCGGCTACGTGGTGATGACCTACGACGTCCAGGGGCAGGGCAAGAGCGAGACCTTCGCCCACGACGAGGACACCGGGTTCATCGACTGCAGCCCGCAGGGGTGTCCCGGCGTGCCCTACCAGCAGGCGGCAAACTTCATCGAGGGGACGGAGGATGCGCTCGACTGGTTCCTCTCGGACGACAATCCGCTGCGGGGGCTCGTGGACGAGCGCCGCCTTGGGCTGGCCGGCCACTCGCTGGGGGCCTCGGCGGTCACCGGCGTCGGCAACCGCGACGAGCGCGTGTCGGCGGTCGTCGGCTGGGACAACGCCAGCCTGCCGTTGGACGTCGAGCCGCGCGTACCCACCATGGGCCAGAACGCCGAGGTCTTCTTCGGCCCCCTGCCGTTCCATGATGAGCCCGACCCCGATGCCAACAACGCGACCTATCGGCGGTTCGAGGAGGCCGGTGTGCCGGCCATGCAGGTGGCGCTGCAGGGCTCGACGCACATGGAGTGGACCTACGTGCCCTACATCCTGGCTGCCTCCTCGCACGGGGAGCGGGTCGCGATGCACTACACGCTGGCGTGGTTCGACCGGTGGCTGAAGGGCGAGCAGCACGGGCGCACCGGCGTCGAAGCGCTGCCGCCGCGGGTGCGCGCCCAGGCCGCTGACGCCCGCCAGCGGCTGACCGCGACGACCTTCGACGGGTCGGCCGACCGCTCCGCGATCGGGACCGGCGCATGGCAACCGCTGCTCGGCAACGTGCCGCACACCATCGAGGGCGATCACGTCACCGACCATCTGTCGTTCTACTTCCGCAGCTCCTACGCCTTCGACGGGCTGCGCTGTGACGACCTCTACGCCGGCTGCTGACCCCCCGTGGCTGACGCGCCGGGCGGTAGATTGACGGCCCGGGCTGATGTCGATGCGGGAGAGGTACGGTGGGGACATCGCAGCGCGTCGCCATCGACGAGGGCGTCGTGTTCGGCACCGGCGGCGGGCGGGATCTGCGCTGCGACGTGTACACCCCGCCGTCGCGCCCCACCTCGGCGCCGGGCGTGCTGCTGCTGCACGGTGGGTCGTGGCGCACCGGCGATCCCGCCCAGCTCAAGGGCTACGGCATCCTGCTGGGCATGGCCGGCTACGTCTGCGTCGCGGCCGAGTACCGGCTGGCGGACGAGGCGCCGTGGCCGGCGCAGATCGAGGACGTCAAGGCGGCCATCCGCTGGCTTCGGGCCACCGCGCCCGAGCACGGGGTGGACCCCGACCGCATCGTCGCCCAGGGCAACTCCGCTGGCGGTCATCTGGCGCTGCTGGCCGCCGGCACGCCGGGCTACGGGCCGTTCGAAGGCCAGGGCGGCAGCCCCGGCGTGCCCACCGACGTCGCCGCCGCACTGGCGATCTACCCGCCCACCAAGCTGCCACGGGTGCCCACCGACCTGTTCGCCACCAGCGAGGAGCTCGAGCGCCGCGCCGCCGATCCCGACACGCCGGATCCGGACGAGCAGGCGCGCCTGGCCAGCCCCGTGGCGCACGTGACCGGTGCCTTCCCCCCGACCATGCTCATCCACGGCGACGCCGACCAGACCGTCCCGGTGGAGGCCAGCCTCAAGATGCACCGCGAGCTGCGGGACCACGACGTGCCGGTCGAGTTGCACCTCTACCCGCAGCAGCCGCACGCCTTCGACGCCCAGCCGGAGTTCGGACGACGCTGCGCGGCCGAGATGGCCTTCTTCCTCGACCGCTACGTGGGCGAGGGCGTACCCGACTGACCGCCGCGCCCGGTCCCGACGGGGCGCGAGGCCCGCAACCTCTCGGCAGCAGGATTGCTTCACGTTGTGTGACATCGATCGCTGTCGCGTCATCATGGTTTCCCGGTACAGTCCGCGGCTGATCGGGCGCGAGCAGGAGGGGAGCGGGCGATGGCCGGGATCACGACGCGGCTCAAGCGCGCCGCGTCCGCGGAGCGTGCGCACCGCCGACGCCTGGCGCCCTACGGGTGGTGGCCGCTGGTCGTCATCATCGCGGTCAGCCTCGTCGATCGGCTCGAGTCCAGCGTCCTGAGCGCGATCCTGCCGCTCCTGCAGGAGGAGTGGGGCTTCTCCGACACAGCGGGCGGCTCGCTGTCGGCCGCGATCTCGATCGCCGGCACGGCCGTGGCGCTGCCCGCCGGCTACCTCGCCGACCGGGCGAACCGCACGCGGCTGTTGGCGGTGGTGGTCGCCCTGTGGTCGGTGATCACGCTGGGCTCCGCCCTGGCGATCAGCTTCGCGATGTTCTACGTGACCCGGCTCGTGCTGGCGGCCGCCGACAGCATCGACAACCCCTCGCAGGTCAGCCTGCTGGCCGACTACTACTCGGTCGAGCTGCGGGCGAAGGTGATGGGCTGGCACCGCATGGTGG
>SKPY01000086.1 GCA_007119305.1 Nitriliruptorales bacterium | reverse complement strand
GGCGACAGCGCGCGCTGTGCGCGGCTGCACGACCACGGCGGGCTCCTTGGCGACCATGCCGTTCCAGACGTGCACCGCCTCGCCCCAGCCCGGGTCGCCGGGACGCAGGACCCGGCCAGCGATGCGGCTGGCGAGGTCGTCGAGGTCCGCGGCCGTGCGCGCGAGCGCAGCGCTGCCGGCAGCGGCGATGTCGTGGGTGGGCGCGGTCATGACGTGCCTCCTTGTGCGGTCGTGGGTGCCAGGGCGCGGTGCAGCGCAGCGAGGAAGGCCTCGGGTTGCTCGACCGCGGGATCGTCGGCCGCGTCCTCGATGACGTGCAGCGGCCAGCCGAACCGTGCGCCCGCGGCCTCGGCAACCCGCAGGCGGACCTGCAGGTCGTCCCGCCCCCAGACCAACGTGGTCGGGGCCGTGATGCGGTCGAGGACCGCGGCAGGGATCGCCGGCAGCCCGAAGCGCGGCATGAGCGCGCGCAGCGCGGCTTTCAGGTCGGGCCCCCGGGCGCGATCGAGGGCGTAGGCCTCCAGCAGCTCGAGCTCGGCGCCCATGTCCGCGTGCAGTTCGTCGTACGCGGCCATGCAGCGGCGCATGAGACGCCGCTGGGTCCGTTCGGTGGGGCGGGCGACGAACCCGAACAGCGCCACGGCGAACGCCGGCGACGGCCGCAGACGCGCCAGCCCGAACGTGTCCACCAGCACGAGGTGGCTCACCTCGTCTCCGTGGCCCGCGGCGTGGTGCGCGGCGAGCGCGCCGCCGAGCAGGTGCCCGACCAGCGCGGGCGGACCGCTGCACAAGCGCTCGATCAGCCCGGCGAGCCAGGCGCCCACGCGGTCGGCGTCGAGCTTGCCGTCGCCGAGCCCCGAGGCGCCGTGGCCGGGCAGGTCCGGGACGATCACCCGGTACGACTCCGTAAGCTCGGGGAGCACCCGCAGCCACGTGGCGGCGAAGTCGCCAGGCCCGTGGAGCAGCACAACGGGTGGCCCCTCCCCGCCGGTGAGGACGGCGGTGGGGATGCCGGCGAGCTCGACCCGCTCGTCCGTCACTGGCAACGGGGCGACCAGGCGCTCCCGAGGGGTCTCGGCGGTCGACTGCCAGCTGTCGGTCCCGTCCGTGTGCGCTGTGACCATGACGCCCTCCCGTCTCGGTGACGATCCACGGGTGACGGTACGGGGCCAGCACCGCAGCGCGCGTCGGGAGAACCAGCCAAATCGGCTTGCCAGGGCGGTCTGGGTGTTTCTGTGTAGACGGGGCGTCTACGGCTTCGTCATCGCCTGTGGCGGCCGCACGAGCCCCTGGTCGTAGGCATAGGCGGTCGCTGCCGCCCGGGACGACACTCCAAGCTTGGTGAAGATGTTGCTCACGTGGCGCGCGACGGTCTTCTCGCTGATGACGAGCGCGTCGGCGATGGCGCGGTTGGTGCGGCCGGCGGCCACGAGCGTCAGCACCTCGCGCTCGCGTGGCGTGAGCCGCCCGTCGCCCGCGTGATCCGTGGGCTGGGCGAGCCTTCTGAGCCGAGCGAGATCCGACGCCGCGCCGAGCCGTTCGAAGACCCAGCGCGCGGCATCGAACTCGAGCCCGGCCCCGTCGGCGTCACCCAGCTCCCGACAGGCGCAGCCGATCAGCAGCCGGGCGCGTGCGGCTTCGTACGGGGCGTCGAGGCGCTGCCAGATGGTCCACGCGTCACGCAGGGCGGCGAGCGCTGCCTGCGGCTGCCCCTCTGCGAGGAGGACCGCGCCCGACGCGTGGCGCGCCTGCGCCGCGAGCAGCGGCGCAGCGAGGTCGGTGGCGATCCTCGCCAGCTCGTCGGCTGCTGCGCGTGCGGCATCGACGTCGCGCGCGGCGAGCAGGCTCTCGACGTAGGGCCCGAGCAGCTTGCCACGCGCCGGGGCGTCGGACGCCTCGTCCAGGGCACGGCCCAGTGACGCCACCGCCGTGTCGACCCGGCCCTGGGCGAGGCGGAGCAGCGCCAAGCCGGGCTCGGGGTCGCGCCCCCACCTGCTGGCCTCGCGGTAGGCCGTCTCAGCTGCGGCGAGCTCACCCCGCAACCGGTGGAGCTCGCCCTGCTGGTAGAGGGCAGCCCCGACCGCGGGGCGCCCCGAGAGCCACTCGCATGCCCGCCGGACCTCCTCGACCGCGTCCGGCCAGTCGCCCAGCAGCTGCATGAGCTCGGCCCGATGCACGAGGCACTGGCCGCGATAGGGCACGAGGTCGGGCTGTGTGGCGCACCAGCTGGCCAGCGCGGCCGTCCACTCCTGCGCCCGGCGCAGGTCGAACAGCTCCTGGCACGCTTCGATGACGCCGCAGTAGATGGTCCCCGCGACGAGGGGGGACACCTCACCCGACGTCACGGCGATCATCGTCTCGTCGAGCAGGGCGACGCCGCGCACGGGCTCGTCGAGCCGGATCAGCGCCTGCCCGCAGCCGAGCTTGGCGAGCGCGACGAGGTCCGCGTTGTCAAAGCGCTCACCGATCTCGAGCGCCTGCACGAACGCGCTGTGCGCGGCGGCTGCGTCGCCCGCGTCGAGGTGCCGCAGTGCGTCGGGGAGCCGCAGGAGGCCGTGCTCCACGCAGTCCAGCCTGCTGTCGTCGAGCAACGTCTGCGCGCGGGCGATCCACCCTCCGCCGCGGGCCAGCTCACTGCGGTTGAGCAACGCGAACCCCAGCCAGAAGGCGCAGCGCACCGCAGCGGCGGTGACGCCCGACTGCAGCCACGCGTGATGCGCGCGGGTCAGGGCGTCGTCACTCGCGGCGTCCTTGCCGACGAGGAACGAGGCGGTCGCGAAGAGCTCGAGATCCTCGGCCTCAAGAGGCGCGTCCGCGTCGGCGGCCGCGAACTGCTGCTGGGCGTGCGCCCAGTCCTGGCGCGCGAAGGCCTCCCGTGCCCGCTCGACTGCCTCGACGTTCGTCACGGCACCTCCCGCGCAGGCCACCGGGTGCTCGTCGGCCTCCCAGGCTTGCCCGCTGCACCATACCGCGTGCCCGCCGGCGGGGAGGGCGGCCCTCAGGGCCACAGGCGGTCGCTGCCCACCCGTCGAACCACGCGGGCCACATCGGCGCGCACGTCGTCGCCGGCGCCCGCCTCGGTTCAGAAGGGCAGACTCGGATCGGGCGGGTCGTCGTCCGGGTCCCCCGGCGGCGGCCGGGACAGCGGGGTGCCGCGGGGCAGGCTGTGGTAGGTGCGCCCGCCGCGGCGGATCGTGAGCTTGCCGGTCGTGGGCTCGAGGCTCATCGACCAGCCATGACGGTGCGTGACGGTGTGCCATCGCCGTGAGACGCCGACCACTCGGTCGGGATGGTGGTCGCCACCGCGCGCTCGGTGGTCGATGTGGTGCCGGTCGCTGTGCCCGAGCGGGTCCTGTGACCCGGGGAAGCGGCAGCCGCGGTCGCGGGCCCCGACGGCGAAGCGCACGTCGTCGGGCAGGTCCTTGGCCCTGCGCTTGCGAGTGACGGCCAGCGGCCGCGCACCGTCGAACAGCACGGCCTTGACGTCCGCGTCACGCGCGAGGGCCTCGAGCGTGGCGGACCCGATGCGCGGCAGCGGGCCCCGCAGGCCCAGCTCGATCGTGCCGCAGGGGTGGGGGGTGGTCTGCGACAGGTCGACGTGCGCGACGAACAGTGGGCGGGCACGGCGGCGCCGGTCAGGATCGCCGCCGAGCCACTCGGCGCACACGTCGACCAGCGCGCGGGCGTCCTGACGCGCCTTCGACGTCGACGTCCAGCGGCCGACGCGCAGGCCCGTGTCGATAGCGCCGTGACCTGGTACGGCACCGTCCGGCTCGACACTGTGGTCGCCGGCGCCGTCGTCGGTCGGCTGGGCCGCCCGCGCGTCGAGGGCGGCGTTGACGGTGGCGGCGCCCAGGGGGTCGAGCTCGCCGTAGATGCGCATCCCGCCGTCGAGGCCCGGCTGCCGCGCGAGGAACGAGGCCTCGGCGGCGCGGCGCTCGGC
>SKPY01000173.1 GCA_007119305.1 Nitriliruptorales bacterium | reverse complement strand
GCCGACCGAATCGGAGGTGCGGCTCGCGCAGGCGCAGCTGATCGGCTGGCTCGAGGGCTTGTTCCAAGGCATCCAGGCCGCGGTGGTGGGCCGTCAGCTCCAGGCGCGTCAGCAGCTCGCCGACCAGCAGCGTCAGCAGGGCGCGCTGGCGCCGGGACAGGCGCAGCAGTCCCGCCCGGGACAGTACCTGTAATCCCTCGCCGAGCGCCCGGTAGTCCTCTACAGGACGCCGATCGCTAGAGTGCCGGCAGCCCGCGAGTGGAGGTGGCGATGACCGAGCCCGCGCGTGGAGACCGACCCGAGGAGCGTCTGGCAGACCCGACGGGCGAGCCGATCAGCTGGTTCCCCGTGCCCGAGCCGGAGGAGCTGCCGGAAGGCCTGGGCAAGCTGTTCGCGAAGGCCCGCGAGCAGCTCGGCTTCGTGCCCAACGTCTTCCGGGTGTACAGCTATCGGCCAGAGCGCCTGTCCGCCTGGTTCGCGCACTATCGCCAGCTGCACGAGCCGACCGACAACCTCGACGCGGCGGAGCGGGAGATGATCGCGGTCGCCGTGTCGATGGCCAACGGCTGCCTGTACTGCCTCGTGGCGCACGGGGCGGCGCTGCGCGAGGTGCTGGGCGACCCGGTGCTCGCCGACCGGATCACGCTGGACTACCGGCGAGCCGGCCTGGACGAGCGGCGCACGGCGCTCCTCGACTACGCGGTCAAGCTGACCGAGGCCCCGCTCGAGTGCGGTGCCGGCGACATCGCCCGCCTGCAGGCGCTCGGCCTGTCGCTCGAAGAGGTGTGGGACGTGGCCGAGATCGCGGCGATGTACAACTTCACCAACCGCCTGGCGCTCGCGACGGGCATGCTGCCCAACCGCGAGTATCACGCCCTCGCGCGCTGAGCCCACGGCCGGGCGGCGGCGCGCCGCCAGCGGTCAGGTCAGCTGGGCGAGGGCGCGGGCGAGCACGTCGCTGGCGGCGACGAGGTCCTCCGGCGAGGCGTACTCCTGCGGGCAGTGGCTCAGGCCGCCGCGGCAGCGCACGAACAGCATCCCGATCGGGGCGATGTCGGCCATGATCATCGCGTCATGCGCCGCGCCGCTGGGCACGCGCACGAGGTCGAGGCCCGCGCCGGCGACAGCCGTCTCCAGCGCCGCCACCACCTGCGGGTCGACGGCGACCGGCGGCTCGCGCTGGATCACCTCGAGCTCGCCGTGCAGGCCGCGGCGGCGGGTGAGCTCGTCGAGCACCGCCCGGATCTCGGCCTCGGCGCGGTCACGCGCGGACAGGTCGACGTCGCGCAGGTCCAGGCTGAACTCGGCGCGGCCAGGGATGATGTTGGCCTGTCCCGGATGCGCCCGGGCGCTGCCCACCGTGGCGACGGTCGTGTCCGCAGCGCTGGCGGTGCGCTCGACGGCCAGCACGAGCTCGGCGAGGCCGCACAGCGCATCCGCCCGCTGCCCCATCGGGGTGGCGCCGGCGTGGTCCGCGACGCCGGTGACCACGCCGCGCGCGAACAGCGGGCCGGCGATGCCGCTCACGATCCCGACGGGGGCTCCCGCCTCCTCGAGCCTGCTGGCCTGCTCGATGTGGACCTCGATGAACGCGTGCACGGCGCCGGGGGCGAGCGCCGGGGCCGCCGCGGCACCCGGATCCCCGCCCGCCTCCGCGATGGCCCTGGCCACCGTGACCCCGTCGTCGCCCGAGGCCCCCAGCTGGTCGGCGGTGAGTCCGCGCACGAGCGCAGTGCTGCCGAGCAGGCCCGGGCCGAAACGGCTGCCTTCCTCGCTCGTGAACACGCAGACCCCCAGGGGCCGTTCGGGGGTGTGGCCCTGCGCGCGCAGGGTCTCGACCGCCGCGAGCGCACACAGGACCCCGGCCGCGCCGTCGTAGCGGCCGCCCTCCACCACGCTGTCCAGATGCGAGCCGGTCAGCACCGGCGCAGCGTCAGGCCGCGCTCCGGCCCACGTGCCCCGCAGGTTGCCGACGTGGTCGTAGGCGGCGTCCATGCCCAGATGGACCATCCACGCGCGGGCGCGCTCCAGCGCCGCCCGCTCGAGGTCGGTGAGGCCCGGCCGGGTGACGCCGCCCGACGCGGTCGCGCCGATGGCCCCGAAGTCCGCCACGATCTGCTGCATCTCGTCTGCGCGCATGGTGGGCATTCTTGCATGCCGCGGTGGTGAGCCCGGGCACCGTGCAAGCGGCACCGGTTCGGCACGCGCGGCGCCACAGCCTATGCTGGCAAGCGACCCCGGAACCGGATGTGGAGCAGCATCGTGACGACCCTCACCCGCGCGCTCGGCGCCTTCCTCATCGTCGTGGGCATCGTCGCCTACGTGGCCACGGCGGCGGCGAGCATCACCGCGCTGCTGCCGGCGTTCCTCGGCGTGCCGATCCTCGTGCTCGGGCTCCTGGCCGGCCGTGGGGACTGGCACCGCCACGTCATCCACGCAGCGCTCTTGCTCGCCCTGCTCGGGTTCCTCGGCACCCTGCGCAACGTCGCCGACGTGCCCGCCGTGCTGGGTGACGGGGACGTCGAGCGCCCGGTGGCGGTGTGGACCTCCACGGTGACCGCGCTCGCCTGCCTCGCCTACGTCGTCGCCGGGGTGCGGTCGTTCGTGCTCGCGCGGCGTGCGCGTGAGCCCGCCGGGTCCGACGGCTGACGCCGGCCGCCCCGCGCTGTGCGTGTGCTCAGCCCCGGTCGCGCGGGGGACGCTCGCGTATGGAGCCGAGCAGTGCCGCCGCGGCCGCCACCACGAGCACGATCGCGACGGTGGCGAGCCCTTCCAGCAGCTGCGCGAGCGGATGGCGCAGGGCCGCGTAGGCCCCGAGGGCGAGGAGGGCGAGCCCCAGCACGAGGCCGTGCAGGCGCAGCCGCGCACGCAGGGCCGCTGCGGCCACCCCCGCGAGCAGGATCGCCGTCCCGGCGATCCCGATGAGCGCTGGCGGTCGCGGCACGAGCACCGCGAGCGCCACGAGCGCGCCCCCGGCCGCAAGGGTCAGGTTGACGAGCGCCGAGCCGAACCGGCTGCCGCTGGCTGCGCCGGTGACGAGCGCGTAGAGGATCATCGTGACGCCGCGCAGCGTCCGTGCGAACGCCCGTAGGGGGCCGAGCCCCGACTGGGGCGCATCGCCCGTCGCGACGCTCACCGCCGCTGCCGTGCTCACGGTGCGTGCGAACAGGTCGGTGCCGAGCTCGTCGCGGATCCGTTCCCGTCCGATGCCGGCGTCGCGCCACAGGTCGAACACGTGCTCCACCGGCAGCGGGCCCGTGGCCGCTTGCGAGTGCCCCGCGTAGCGGTGCGCGAACTCGGCCGCACGTCCGTGTGGGGTCGCACCGCCGCGGATGTCGCTCTTCACGGCAGCGGCCAGCCTGGGCAGCTCCTCGCGCAGGATGTCGACGTGGACCCGCCGGGCGAGCGCCCGGGCACAGGCCGGCAGGCTCGGCGGGGTGGGGGCGTGGGGGTCGTTGAGGTAGGCGAGCTCGTCCTCGCAGGCTGTGGTTTCGAAGCGTGCGGCGAGGGCCGTGTGGTCGGCGTCGTCGTCGGGCCCGCACGCGAGGGCGTGCAGGTGCGCGAGCGCCTCCTGCGCCGTCAACCCGAGCTGGCGGAGCCGGTCGGGCCCGAGGGCTGCCTGCACGAAGCGGGTGGCGCCGTCGATGCGCCCCCAGGTCCAGTCGTTGACCCGCCAGGCCTGCTTGTAGAACGCGCCGAAGTGTCCGAGCTGGACGCCGGCGAGCTTGGCGTCGGTCTGGGCGGGCCCACCGAACGAGTCCGGGGTGTCGGCGCTGACCTGCATGAGCGCGACGCCCTCCTGTCCGCGCTCGGTGCCGCCGGGCAGCGTGACCGTGCAGACCTCGAGCGCGAGCAGGCGGGTGAGCGTGGCGGCGCGCGCCCGGTCGCCCTCCTCAGGGGCGAGGACAGCGGCGAGCTCGGCGAGCTCGCGGCGCTGCTCAGCCG
>SKPY01000244.1 GCA_007119305.1 Nitriliruptorales bacterium | reverse complement strand
GGCACCGGGGCGATCAGCGCCGAGGTGGCAGCCGACCTGGCCGCGTACACGGGCGCGTTCGCTCCCGACCTGGACCGGTTCACCCCGCTGGGCGAGCCCGCCACCGTGACCTTCACCGTCGCGCCGCTGGACTTCATCGCGGAGATCCGCCGGACCGAGTTCGGCATCCCCCACATCAAGGCGCGTGACTACCCCAGCGTCGGGTTCGGAGCCGGCTACGCCTACGCCGAAGACAACCTGTGCGTGCTCGCGCGCCGGATCGTCGACGTCAACGCCGAGCGGGCCCGCTACTTCGGAGACAGCGCCGCGAACGTGGCCAGCGACTTCTTCCACCAGCGGCTCATCGATGCCGGCGCCGCCGAGGCCCTGCTCGAAGACAGCGCCGACGAGCTCGGCCCGTCGGAGGAGATCCGGGCGCTCACCCGCGGCTACGCCGCGGGCTACAGCCGCTACCTGCGCGACACCGGCGTCGACAACCTCCCCGACCCGACCTGTCGCGGCGAGGAGTGGGTCCGCGAGATTGACGAGCTCGACCTGTGGCGTCACCTGCTCGTGTCGCTGCTCCGCGCCGGCGAAGCGGCCTTCCAGCCGGCCATCGTCGGGGCGGCACCGCCTGAGGCGGGGATGCAGGACAGCACGGAGCCGGACCCCGCCGCTGCGCTGGCTGAGGTGCTGGAGGACCCGCCGCCGGGCAGCAACGCCTACGGCCTCGGCCACGACGCCATCGAGGGCGACGGCGGCATGGTGCTCGGCAACCCCCACTTCCCGTGGCAGGGCCACGACCGCTTCTACCGCATGCACCTCACCATCCCGGACGAGCTGAACGTGACCGGCGCCTCCCTGCACGGCAACCCGATCGTGCACATCGGCCACAACGACAGCGTGGCCTGGACCCACACGGTCTCCACGGCGCAGCGCTTCACCCTCTACCAGCTCGAGCTCGCGCCCGACGACCCCACCACGTACATCTACGACGACGAACCCCGTGCGATGACCGAGCGCGAGGTGACGATCGAGGTCCCCGACCCCGACGGCGGCCTCGAGGAGCGCGGCCACACGTTCTACGAAACGCACTTCGGGCCCGTCGTGCAGCTGCCCACCCTGCCGTGGACGGACACGATGGCGTTCGCCATCCGCGACGCGAACATCGACAACGCGCGCGCGGCTGACACCTGGCTCGCGATGAACCAGGCCGGCTCGGTGGCGGAGCTGCGCGCCGCGCTCGACACCTACCAGGGCATCCCGTGGGTCAACACCATCGGCGCGGACGCCGACGGGGTCGCCTACTACGGCGACCACTCGGTGGTGCCCCACGTCACCCCGGCCCAGATGGCCGACTGCGGCTGGCCGGCGATGGACGGCTCGCGCTCCGACTGCGAGTGGGGCAGCGACCCCGACGCGGCGGTCCCCGGCATCTTCGGCCCCGACAACCTGCCGCAGCTCGAACGCAGCGACTACACGACCAACATGAACAACAGCCACTGGCTGACCAACCCCGACGAGCCGCTGGAGGGCTTCTCGCCCATCATCGGCTCCGAGCGCACCAACATCGGCCTGCGCGCCCGCCTCGGGATCCACATGGTGGAGCAGCGCCTCGCGGGAGATGACGAGCTCGAGGGCACCGGCTTCACGCTCGACCGGCTGCAGGACGTCATGTTCAACAACCGCAACTACGGCGCAGAGCTCGTACGCGACGACCTCGTCGACGACTGCCAAGCGAACCCGACCGTGCAGGTGGACGAGCTCGACGTCGACCTCAGCGAGGCCTGCGACGTGCTCGCCGACTGGGACCTGCGCGTCGAGCGTGACAGCGAAGGCGCGCACCTGTTCCGCGAGTTCGCACGGTTCGGCGGCATCCGCTTCGCGGTGGGCTTCGACGTCGACGAGCCCCTTGACACGCCGCACACCCTGGACACCGACCACCCGGCGGTGCTGCAGGCGCTCGGCCAGGCGGTGCAGCTCCTCGACGCAGCCGAGCTCGATCTCGACGCGCGACTCGGCGACGTGCAGTACGTCGTGCGGCAGGGTGAGCGCATCGAGATCCACGGCGGTCCCGGCGGTGAGGGCATCTTCAACGTCATCACCGCGCCGTTCCAGGGCCCTCTGGGCTACCCCGAGGTCGTCCACGGGGCGAGCTTCGTGATGACCGCCGAGATGACCCCCGAGGGGCCCCGCAGCGAGGCGATCCTCACCTACTCGCAATCCCAGAACCCCGAGTCACCGCACCACGCCGACCAGACCCACCGGTACTCGGACAAGCAGTGGGTCGACATGAAGTTCGATGAGGAAGCCATCCTCGCCGACCCCGAGCTGCGGACCTACACGGTGTGGGAGCGCACGGGCGACTGAGTGCAGGCAGGTCGCGCCGGCGCGCTCCCGGCGCGCCGGCGCCTGCCTGCTGCTGCCTGCCCCAAGCGGGCGCTCGCCGCGGACTCCGCAGGTCAGCGCTGTGACCAGTAGTCGGCGCGTCCGGCGATCACCGCCCGCACCCCGCCGACCGGGTCGGCGACGTCGCCATGGCGGCGGGGGATGACGTGCACGTGGGCGTGCGGCACCGTCTGGCCGGCCGCGGCGCCGCTGTTGACCCCCACGTTCCACCCGTCGGCGGCGACCTGCTCGGCGAGCAGGCGCTGCACCGCGCGCACCGCTCGCCACAGCGCGGCCCACCCGTCGTCGTCGAGGTCGAAGACCGTCTCGACGTGCCGGCGCGGGCACACCAGCGTGTGACCATCGGTCACCGGGTAGGCGTCGGGGAAGGCCAGCACCTGCGGCGTCTCGAGCACCAGCTCGCGGTCCGGGGCGCAGAACGGGCAGTCGCGCATCCCCGCAAGCCTAGACCGCGCCGCGGCGACGCCCACGAGGCGCGCACGGGGTGCACGGCCAACCCTCGCTGCGCGTCGCCCGCGCCGTGGGAGACCGGGCGGCGGAGCGGGCCGACTCAGCCGTGCAGGGAGACGATCATCGTGCCGCTGGGCACGAGGTCGTAGAGCTCGCGCACGGCGTTGTTGGTCAGGCGCACGCAGCCGCGGGAGGCGGCCTGCCCGATCGAGGCGGTGTCGGGGGTGCCGTGGAAGCGGATGAGCGTGTCGCTGCCACCCCGGTTCCAGTTCAGCGCACGGACCCCGAGCGGGTTGTCCGGCCCCGGACCGACCTGCGCGGGCATGTCTGCACCCCAGCCGTTCGGGGCCGGGTTCGTCCACGTGGGACGGTGGCGCTTGGCCCCCACGGTGAACACCCCTGTGGGGGTCGGGTTGCTCGGCATGCCGACCGCCACCGGCCACTGACGGACGATCGCACCGTCGACGTAGAGGTACAGCTGACGCTCGTTCTGGCGCAGCAGGAGGACCCGGTGCGGCACGTCATCCGAACGGGCTGCGTTGCGCTGGACCGGCAGCTCGACCGTGTCGGCCTCGCCGTCCAGAGCCGCGTGCAGCTGGGCGCTGGCCGCGCCGCGGTCGACCGCCCGGCCGTCACGGGGCTCGGTGACCTCGATCCAGCCGCTCGACCAGTCCATCCCGCCGTGGCGTGGGCTGCGGTCGACCGCCCCCGCGACCTCCGCGACGAAGCCTGCGACGGCGTCCTCGTCGACGTGCACGGCCACGTCCTCGGCGCGGGGCTCACGGTCCGCGACGGCCGCGTCGAGCGCAGCGCCCACGTCGGCGGACGCGCCGAGCGCCCGCGGGGTGACCTCCCACCGCTGGTCGCCGTCCGTGACGGTCACCATGTGCTCGAGCGCCTCGCGCACCGCCGGCAGGGCGCGCTCCGCCGCCGCGGTTGGAACCTCGGGGGGGAGCTCGTCGACCGGCACGTGCACCTGCTCGGCGCGCTCGTCCACCGCCTCGCGGATGGCCGCCAGCGCGGCGTCCCGATCGACGGTCAGCCCGGTGCGGGCTCCGACGACCTCCAGCGCAGCCACGTCGATCCCGGCGTCCCGGCGGCTGCGCTCGATGTCGGCTGCGAGATCCGCGACGAAGTCCGCGGCCGCCTCGCGGTCGACCGACAGCTCGACGGTGAGCTCGCCGGGCTCGTGGTGGGCCGCAGCGGCACCGGCGTCGGTGAGCCCGCCGGGCTCGAGATGGGCCGCGGGTGCGGCGTCGGTTGTTGGTCCGCCCAGCTCGTGGTTCGCCGCGACTTCGAGGGCAGCGTCGATGGCTGGCTCGAGGTCGGGGCTCGCGTCCAGCTCGCGGGGGGTGACGTGCCACTCCGTGTCGTCGTGGACGACCGTGAGCGTCCGGTCGAGGGCGTGCGCGAGCGCTGCCTGCACGACCGGGAGCGCGCGCTCAGCCGCCGCGGACGAGATCGCCGGCGCCACCTCCTCGACCGGCAGCGCGACCTCGTCTGCTCCGGTGCGCAACGCGTGCAGGATGCGTTGTCCGGCCACGTCGCGCTCGACACGCTCACCGCTGCGGGCGTCGGTGATCGCCCACTCGTCAGCAGACGGGTCGGCGGGCACCTCGATCGCCGCGTCGTGCGGGTCGTGGTCCACCTGCCCGGCCAGGTGCGCAACGTAGGCGGCGGTCTCGTCGTAGGGGGCGTTCAGCGGCACGTGCAGCTCGGCGTCCGGCGCCGCCTGCCGGGCGAGGCGGTCGACGTAGACGTCCGCCCACGCCCCGCTGGTCAACGCATGCTTGAGCGCGACGGTGACGACGCCCCAGTCCGGGCCGGCGTCGAACTCGCGCGGGCTGACCTCCCACGCCTGGTCGTCGTGCACGACGCTCACAGAGCGGTCGAGCGCGGTGGTGAGCGTGGACCGCCACCAGGCGGCGACGGCGACGGCCGTGCCGAGGACGAGGGCGACTGCTGCGGCCACGGCGGCCAGGCGCAGCCAGTGCTTGCGGCCGATCGGCTGGGCGCCCATGGCTGGTTGCACCTCCTGGGCTGTGGTGTAGCCGTACCCCCCACTGTCACATCCGTGGCCTCCCCACCTGTGGCTGCTGTGGTTGCCGTTGCTGACGGTGGCAACGTCCAGAGATTTCTGCAGCCGGTGACCGGCCGGACGGTCGACCGCCGCCTCAGGCGCCCCAACCCCCGGCATCACTACCATCAGTCGATGCGCAGCGCGGACGCCTGCGCGCGTTTCGGAGGTGTGCGGTGAAGTTCGCCACGACGATGCTCTCGATGCTGTCGGCTCCGTTGTCGGGCGGGGCGGGACGGGCGCTGCTGCGGCTCGGCGCGCTGTTCGTCGGCGCGGTGCTCGTCTTCGCCACCGGCTTCCAGGTGCTCATGACCGTGGTGGAAGGCCGCGACTTCACCTGGCCGACCGCCGTGTACTGGACGCTCGTGACGATGACGACGCTCGGCTTCGGCGACATCGTCTTCGAAACCGACCTCGGCCGCATGTACTCGGTGGTGGTGCTGCTCAGCGGCGCGCTGCTCTTGCTGATCCTGCTGCCGTTCACGTTCATCCAGCTGATCTACCTGCCGTGGCGGGCGGCGTTGCGCGCAGCACGCGCCCCGCGCTCGCTACCCGAGGGCACCCGCGACCACCTGATCCTGACCGGGCGCAGCCCCATGGAGCAGCTGCTGATCCGCCGCGCCCGCACGGTCGGCATGCCCTACGTGCTCATCGTGGACGACGCCGAGGACGCCTCCGCCCTCCACGACGACGGCTACACGGTGCTCGTGGGTGACCTCGACGACCCCGCGACCTACCGGACTGCGCGCGCGGACCAGGCCGCCATGGTCCTGTCCGCCGGCACCGACCAGGCCAACACCAACGTCGCGTTCACGGTCCGGGAGGTGTCCGAGACGTGCCTGATCGTGGCGACCGCCGGCTCCGAAGACGCCATCGACGTGCTCGAGCTCGCCGGCGTGGACCACGTCTTGCAGCTGGGCGACCTGCTCGGGCAGGCGTTCGCCGGCCGTATCCTCGCTCCCACTGCCCGCGCCAGCATCGTCGCCCGGTTCGACGACCTCGTCATCGCCGAGGCGTCCACGGCTGGCACCGAGCTGGTCGGCAAGACCCTGGCGCAGCTCGACCTGCGTGAGCGCTGCGGCGTCGCGCTCGTCGGGATGTGGGAACGCGGCGCGCTGCTGCATGCCGACCCGCAGGCGCAGGTCGCGGACACCTCGATCCTGCTGCTCGCCGGCACCGAGGCGCAGGTCGAGGCCTACAACGCGTCTCTTGGTGGATCCGACGACGGCAGCCGGCCTCCCACCGACCGCGACGGGCAGCAGCTGGTCATCGTGCTCGGCGGCGGCCGGGTGGGCCGCTCGGTTGCCCGCAGCCTGGAGCAGGCGGCAACGCCGTGCCGCATCGTGGAACGCCAGCGCGACCGGGTACGCGCCTTTCCCGACGCGGTGATCGGCGACGCCGCCGACCTCGAGGTGCTGCGCCAGGCAGGCATCGAACAGGCCACCGCCGTGGTGGTCACCACCCACGACGACGACACGAACATCTACCTCGCCCTGTACAGCCGCCGGCTCAGACCCGACGCGGAGATCCTCGGACGGGTCGCGGTCGACCGCAACGTCACCACCATGCACCGCGCCGGCGCCGACTTCGCCCTCTCCTACGCCTCCGTCGCGGCCATCGAAGCGTGGAACACCATGCGGCCCCACCGCACGCATCTGCTCACCGAGGGCCTGATCGCCTTTCGCACACCCCTGCCACCTGCCCTCGCCAACCGGACACCGGCCGCCATCGGGCTGCCCGACACCGGCTGCGTGCTCGTCGGCAGCATCCGCGACGGCCACTGCACCACCGCCGTCGACGCCCACACGCCGCTGCCCGCCGGCGCCGACCTGGTCTTCGTCGGCGACCTCGAGGCCGAGGAGCGCTTCTACGCCCGCTACATCACCCGAACCCACCGTCCGCCCCTGCGCACCCGTCTGCGGCGCGCCCTCGCCCGCACCCGCTGAACAGGGTGAGCCGCGGAGGGCGGCCACGCGCCGGCTGCTACCCTCGCTCGGATGTCCGGGCGCGTCGGCGCCGAGGAGGGGAGTGTCGTGGCACGTCGGAGCTGGGCAGAGCCGTACCGGGTCAAGGTCGTCGAGCTGATCCGCGTGACCACCCGGGGCGAGCGCGAGCAGGCGATCGCGGAGGCCGGCTACAACACCTTCCTGCTGCGCTCCGACGACGTCTACATCGACCTGCTCACCGACTCGGGCACGTCGGCGATGTCCGACCAGCAGTGGGCGGCGCTGATGGTCGGCGACGAGGCATATGCCGGCAGCCGCAGCTACTACCGCTTCGAAGAGGCCGTGCGGGCGGTGTACGGCTATGAGGAGGTCGTGCCCACCCACCAGGGACGCGGCGCCGAGCACATCCTCTCCCAGATCCTCATCAGCCCCGGCGACGTGGTGCCGAACAACATGTACTTCACCACCACCCGCTTCCACCAGGAGTACGCGGGTGGGCAGTTCGTCGACGTGATCGTCGACGAGGCCCACGACCCGCAGAGCCTGTACCCGTTCAAGGGCAACATCGACCTCGACAAGCTGCAGGCGGTGATCGACGAGCACGGCGCTGAGCGGATCCCCTACGTGTCCTTCGAGACGAACGTCAACATGGCCGGCGGCCAGCCGGCGTCGATGGCGAACCTGCGCGCCGTGCACGAGCACTGCCAGCGCCACGGCATCCCCGTCATGCTCGACGCCACCCGCGCGCTCGAGAACGCCTACTTCATCCAGCAGCGCGAGGACGGCTACGCGCAGCGCAGCATCAAGGACATCCTGCGCGAGATCTGCAGCTACTCCGAGGGCGCGACGGTGTCGTCGAAGAAGGACAACCTCGTCAACATCGGCGGGTTCCTCGCGCTGCGCGACGCGGAGCTCGCGCGCCGCGCCCGCGCCCTGCTGGTCGCGTTCGAGGGGCTGCAGACCTACGGGGGCATGGCCGGCCGCGACATGGAGGCGCTCGCCCGGGGCATCCACGAGATGGTGGACAGCGACGACCACGTCGCCGCCCGCGTCGGTCAGGTCGCCTACCTGGGCGATCTGCTGCACGACGCCGGCGTGGCCATCGTGCAGCCGGTCGGCGGGCACGGGGTCTTCCTCGACGCTCGGCGGGTCTGCGCGCACCTGCCCCAGGAGCACCTGCCCGCTCAGGCGCTCGCCGCGGCGATCTACGTCGACTCGGGGGTGCGGGGCATGGAGCGTGGCATCGTCTCGGCGGGCCGTGACCCCGAGACCGGCGAGCACCACACGCCGCAGCTCGAGCTCGTGCGCCTCACCCTGCCGCGGCGCGTGTACACGCAGGCGCACATGGACGTCACCGCTGAGTCGGTCGCGGCCGTGGCCGCCGACGCCGAGCAGGTCTCCGGCCTGCGCTTCACCTACGAGCCGCCCGAGCTGCGCTTCTTCCAGGCCCGCTTCGCGCCGCTTTGACACGCCCGGCGACGAAGGCGTGCTGGGACCTTCGGGTGGGTGAACAGTGCCGAACGCACCGGACTGGGCTCGGCCGTGCTGAGAGACTCCTGACCCGGGGACGGCTGGGGGCAGTTGCTGCTGGCCGCCCGCGCACCTCCCCGCAGGCGAAGGCATGACACGGACTCGGCTGGTCGGACTGGTTGCGGCGCCGGTGGTGTTCGTGCTGCCGCTGGTTGCCGACGTCCCGGGGCTGGGCGTCGCCGGCGAGCGCATGCTGGCCATCTTCCTCGTGGCGCTCGTGCTGTGGGTCACCGAGGCCTTTCCGCTGCACGCGACCGCGATGCTCATCATCGGTCTGCAGGTCGCGCTCGTCAGCGAGCAGGCGGTCGTCGCGCTGCCCGGCGGCACCGAGCTGCCGCACTTCTCGGCCTTCTACCAGGCGCTGGCGCACCCGATCATCGTGCTGTTGCTCGGTGGCTTCTTCCTCGCCGACGGCGCGGCGAAGTACCGCTTGACCCGCAACTTCGCCCGGCTGCTGCTCGGCCCGCTCGGCGGGTCGCCGCGACTGCTCGTCCTCGGGGTCATGGCGGTCACCGCGCTGTTCTCGATGTTCATGAGCAACACGGCCACGAGCGCGACGATGATCGCCGTGGTGCTGGCGGTCACCGCCACCCTGCCGCCAGAGCACCGCCTGCGGGTCGCGCTGCCGGTGTCCGTGCCGGTGGCGGCGAACGTCGGTGGGCTCGGCACGCCCATCGGGTCGCCCCCCAGCGCGATCGCGCTTGCCAACCTCGCCGAGGCGGGGGTGAGGCTCGCGTTCGTCGAGTGGATGCTGCTGACCATGCCCTTCGTGCTCCTCACCCTGGTGCTCGGCTGGGTCGTCATCATCGCGCTCTTCCCGCCCGGGCCCGCTCGGGTCGAGGTGCCCATCGAGGTCTCGTTCGACCGGTCGGGCAAAGCGTGGTTCTTCTACGCCGTCTTCGTCATCACCGTGCTGCTGTGGCTCAGCGAGCCCGTCCACGGCGTCGAGTCGACCATCGTGGGGTTCCTGCCGGTGCCCGTGCTGTTGGCGGCCGGCGTGTTCACCCTCGACGACGTGGCGGGGCTGCGCTGGAACGTCCTGTGGCTCGTGGCCGGTGGCCTGGCGCTGTCCACCGGCGTCGCGGCGACGGGCCTCGACGCCTGGCTGCTCGGGCTGGTCGGCTGGCACACCCTGCCGGCCCTCCTGCTCGTCCTGCTGCTCGGGGTCGTCGCGCTGGGCTTCAGCACGGTGATCTCCAACAGCGCCACCGCGAACCTGCTCGTTCCCCTGGGCCTGTCGCTGGCGGCGAGCCCCGCGGTTGCGGCCGAACCGCTGGCGGTCGCGGTGATCATCGCGGCCGGCTGCTCCATGGCGATGATCCTTCCGGTCAGCACCCCGCCGAACGCCATCGCCTACGCGACCGGTGCGCTGCGCATCAAGGACCTGGCGACCGTCGGCGGGATCACCGCGCTCGTCGGGTTGACCGCCATGACCGTCCTCGGCTTGCAGGTGTGGAGCACGCTGGGGGTCCTGCCGTGAGTGCTCGTCGGGTCCCAGACGATGCGAGCAGCGACCTGCTGCTCGACATGGGCCGTGCTGACGCGGAGCTCGAGCGGCTGGTCGTGGACGGCATCGATGCGGCGCTGGGAAGGCCGCATCGTGAGCGCCTGCCCGCGGGCAGCCTGCTGCTCGAGGAAGGACGCGCCGTCGAGGCGATCGTGATCGTGCTCGACGGCGAGGTGGGGTTGCGGCGCAGCGCGGCGCATGGGGACGTGGGCCTGGCGGGGTCAGCGACGGGCCGCATCTTCGGGCTGACCCCCCTGACGCTGGACCGCCGGGCGTTCTTCACCTGTGCGGCGGTCACGGACCTCGTCGTGATCCGGCTGTCCGAGGCCGAGCTCGACGCCGCCCTGCGCGCCGATCCGGCACTGCAGGTCCACTTCCTCAACCTGCTCCTGCGTTCCCTCGCTCGGCGCCACCGGCGCACGACGGAGCTGCAGGTCGAGGTGGCGCAGCTCAACCACTGGTTGGGTGAGCAGCGGGACGAGCTCGCCGCTGCGCTGCACGACCTCGAGCAAGCGCACCTGCAGCTGCTCGCGTCGGCGCGCATGGCGCTCATGGGTGAGCTGGCTGCCGGCCTCCTGCACGAGCTCAGCAACCCCGCGGGGGCCTTGGCGCGGCTCACCGCTCATCTGGCCGGAGACCTCGAAGCCGCGTTCGCCGACCCCGACGACGAGCTGCCGGCTCGCAGCTTCCGGCAGGGACGCGCGAGCGCGCCACCGGACACCAGGTCGGCCCGGCGGGTGCGCCCAGCGCTCGAGGAGGCGGTCGGTGACCGACGGCTCGCCGATCAGCTCCTCGCCGCGGGGATCGACGATCCCGCGCACGCCCGCCGGCTGCTCGCCGCGCTGGCGGCGGCACCCGACCCTGACCGCCGCCTCGCCGAGCTCACGCGCTGCCACCGGCTGGGCAGGCAGCTGCAGATGGCCGAAGAGCTCATCGGACGGATCGGCGGGGTCGTCACCACGCTGCGACGTGAGCTCCAGCAGGGCTCGCCCGTCGCCGGGGACGTCGGCGCACAGGTCGAGGACGCCCTCGGGCTGCTGGCGCACCGGCTGCGGCGCATGACCGTCGAGCGCACGCTCCACCCCTGTCCGCCGGTGGTCGAGCCGGCCGAGGCGCTCGCGCAGGTCTGGCTGGCGGTGCTCGCAAGCACGGTCGATGCTGCCGGGGGCCGCGGCCGGCTCGACGTCGAGGTTGGGCCGGTCGACGAGGCAACGGTGCAGGTGCGGGTGCGCTGCAGCGACCCTCGAGCAGGAGCCGTGCTCGCCCGCCGGCTGGAGCCTGCGGCGGCGGGACACGATGCGAGCGCCGCGCACGGAGCGGGGATCGGTCTCGCCCTCAGTCGGCATGTGGTCGAGCGTGGCGGCGGGCAGCTCGAGCTGCTCAACGACGACGCGGGGACTGCGCTCGTCGTCCGCCTCCCGACGGCTGCCGCGCACCCCACCCCCCGAACAGGAACACCGAGGCAAGGCCCAGGATGCGCGAGCTCGTGATCCTCTGCGTGGAAGACGAACCCGAGGTGCGCACCGTGCTGGTGCGCGACCTCGAACCGTTCGCCCGTGCGGCCAGGATCGAGGAGATGACCGACGCCGCAGAGGCACGCGAGGTGATCGCAACGCTCGCAACCGCGGGTGACCAGGTCGGACTCGTGCTCTGCGATCACCGCCTGCCCGGGCTGCGCGGGGTCGACTTCCTCGTTGAGCTGCAGGCCGATCCGCGCACACGCGCGGCGAAGAAGGTCCTCGTGACCGGCCAGGCCGGCCTCGACGACACGATCCGTGCCCTCAACGAAGCCCGCATCGACCACTACATCGCCAAGCCGTGGGCGGTGCGCGACCTGCAGCGGATCGTGCGTGCCCTGCTGACCGACTTCGTCATCGAGCACGCCGACGATCTCCTGCCCTACGTCCGGGTCCTGGACGGCGAGCGGATCCTCGAGGCGCTTTCCGACCGCCTCGACGACTGATCCGGGTGGGGAGCCTTCAGCGCAGGCCTCGGTGTCCAGAGACGGCGGTCTGTACGCTGGATCGCGTGACGAGGATCGCTGCCGACACCTGCGCGGAGTACGAGCGGATCGCTGCGGTCTTCGGGGAGGTCGGCCCCGACGCACCGGGGGCGCCGGCGACTGGACCGCCGGCGACGTCGCCGCGCACCTCCGCTCGCAGTTCCTGGGCCGCGGTCTTGCGGTCTTCGCAGCGCGCTCGCTCATCGCCCGCGGGGTGCGCCTCACCGAGCTGGCCCGGCCGCTGCACGACCCGCTCATCGGACGGCGACCTGGTCCGTTGGTTGGCCGGCCGGCCGAGCCCGATCCCAACCCTTGACCCACCGCTCAGGTTCTGACGCACCGGGCATCTGGCCAGCGCCCCGACAGGAGAAAGCTCGGGCGCGCTGTGTGCAGGGCCGTCATCCGGCCGCGAGCGCCAGCGGTCGGCGTGGCAGCGCGCGGCACCGCCCTGCCGGGGCTCACCTCAGCACCCCCATGACGCTCGCTGGCGCGACCGCCACAACCGGATAAACGGTGAATGCGACCGCGGCGCTGGCGCTTGGGTCGCATTCACGCGTCAGTGGGTGCGTGCTCCGGCGCTGCGGGGTGCGGCGTGCGTCGCGGCGGGAGCAGCCAGCGGGGCACCGTGCGCACGTAGGCGTCGTAGTCGGCGCCGAACCGGCTGCGCAGCCGTGGCTCCTCGTAGACGCGGACCCACAGGTTGAACACCGCCCACAGCGCGGCGCTGTAGGCGAGCACCCGCCGACTGCCGTAGAGCAGACCCTCGCCGGCGACGACCGTGACGACGCCGACGTACTGCGGGTTGCGGGTGTAGCGGTACGGGCCGGTGACGACGAGCGACTCGGTCTCGAAGGCCGGTGAGGGCGTGCCGGCGGCGCGGACGAACCGCACGAACGCGCTGGCGACGAGCGGCGCCCCGGCGGCGATGAGACCGGCACCCACCCAGCGTGTGGCCCGGCTGCCGCCGAGCGGCGGGTGGACGCGCCTGCCGGCGAGCCGCCACGGGAGCACGACCGCGACCGTGCCCGGGGCCACTGCAGCGAACGCCACCGTGCCCAGGGCCGCAAGCCGCCGTCGGCCCACCGCCTATGCGGCTCCCGGTCGCCACTGCGGCCCCGCCGTTCCATGCGCGACCGCCGAGCCGTCCAGACCCAGCCCGGCCAGCTGAGCCCGCAGCGACGAGTAGTCGTCGTCGCTGACGGAGACGAACCGAGCGAGCTCCGCCGCTGCCAGGGCATGCGCGACTCGAATGTCTGCGTGGGCTGCGAGGAGCGCAGCGCGCATGCCGTCTCGCAGCTCCGGTGCCAGCGCTGCCCGAGCGACGACTGGCTGCACCGGGTGCGGGCCCAGCACCGCGATGGCACGCAGCTCGCCCATCACCCCCGGTGCCTCGCGGCGACGGCGACGCCAGACGTTGGAGTCAAGCGCCGCCGCGTCCACCGCGCCGCTCACAAGCAGCTCGAGCGAGCGCAGGTGGGAGCCGGAGCGGACGAGCTCGACACGGTCGAGGTCGACGTCGGCGGACCGCAGTGCGAGGCGCAGGCTGTGGTAGCCGCTGAGGCTGACGTCGTCGTTGTAGGCCACCCGTCTCCCGGCCAGCCCTTGCAGGGAGCGCGGGCCGTCCACGGCTGCCAGGACGTCGCCGAAGTAGACGGCCCGTCCCGCTGCGCGCGGGTCCAGGGGCGCCCACGCGGCTCCGACGAGGTCGACCTCGGCCGTCGGCCCGCCCGTCAGCCAGACGTAGGACGTGGCGCACATGAACGCGACGTCCACCCCCGCGGTGTCGAGCGCGTCGCGCTCACCGGGCCGCGGGCCGGAACGTGAGGCGTCGAAGACCAGCTCGACATCGCGGTCCAGCGCCGAACCGAGGTGCGCCGCGAGCGTCTCGAACAGCACCGCCGGCACGCTCGGAGCGAGATAGCTCAGT
>SKPY01000410.1 GCA_007119305.1 Nitriliruptorales bacterium | reverse complement strand
CGGCCCAGCAGCGGCGCAGCGAGGCGCGCGGCGCCGGGAGCGGGCCGCGCTGCAGGCCCGACGAGCGCGTGCAGTCGAGAGCCGGCGAACGGCCCGACGAACAGCGTCGCGGCGAGCTCGGGATGCAGCCGCGCGAGGCGCACGTGGCTGTGCCCGATCTGCGGAGCTCGGTCGAGGAGCCGCTGCGGATCGGTCTCGCAGCGCGTGCGCACGGCCGCGTCCTCCAGGTAGCGGACCCTGGCCCCCGCGCGCAGCAGCCGGTGACCGAGGTCGGCGTCTTCGGAGCCGTACGTGCCGCCGGCCGTGAAGCGCTCGTCGAACCCGCCTGCGCTCGCGAACATGGCACGCCGCACGCCGGTGGCACCGAAGCACACCGTGTGCACGTCCGGACGGCCGGCCCGAAGCCTGGCATCGACCTCGTCCAACCACGCCCGGTACTCCTCGACGAGCGGGCTGCCGTCCTCGCCGTCGACCACGAGCCGGCAGAACACGAGGTCGGCCTCCGCGAGCGCCTCCCGGAGCTTGCGCAGCGTCCCGGGGCCCACGTCCATGTCGTCGTCGAGGAACAGCAGCGCGTCAGCGCGGGCAACCGCCGCACCGCGGTTGCGGGCGGCCGCGATCCCGCCCTGCTGCTCGAGCTCCACCACGCGCAGCGCATGCGGGGACTCGAGCCCGCGAACGGCCGCAGCCGTCCCGTCGGTCGAGCCGTCGACGACGACCACGATCTCGACCTCGCCCTCGCCCACGTCCTGCGCGGCGAGCGCGTCAAGGGTGCGGACGACGAGTGCAGCGCGCTCCCGGGTCGGGATCACGACGCTCAACGTCGGGGCGCTCATGCCGTCGCGCGCGCAGGGTCGGCGAGCAGGGCGAGCAGCGCCTGGCGCAGCTGCCGCTCGGGCGGGCGGTTCCATTCGGGCCACGCCGCCGCCTCACCGACCTCGTCCGGCGTGCCGCGCCGCAGCAGGAGCGCGAGGAGCTCGCGGGCTGCACGAGCGGGACTCCGCAGGCGACGGGACGCGTGCACCGCGGCCCAGAAGCGGACCTCGTCGGCAAGGCGCGGGGCCCAGCCCCCGTCCTCCCAGTCGAACAACCACAGGTCGCCACCCGCACGGCGCAGGTTCCACGGGGTGAAGTCGCCGTGTCCCGGGACGTGGTGGGCGGGCACGTCGGCGGGTCGTGCGAGCGGAGCGAGCCTGCGCTGCAGCTCGTCCACGACGCCGGCGACACGAGCCGCGCTGTACGGCGGGGGGCGGGTGCCACCCTCCGGCAGCGGCTCGAGGATGCGGTAGTGGCGTCCGCCGAGCGTGCCGTCCGCCAGGAGGCGTGGCACCCGGAAGGCCGCCGGGCGGTCCACGGCGAGCAGGTGCAGCACGTCCGGCTCCCACGACACGGCCTGCTCGGACGGTCGCATCTTCACGAACGCACGGGGCTGCCCGTCGCGGCTCATCAGCAGCGCCCAACAGCGGTCGTCGGCGTGGCGGACCGCGAGCCCCGGCAGGGGGCCGAGCAGCGGCTCCGCCACGCGCGCGCGCAGGTCCTGCCACCAGGCCGCGTCCTGCAGCGCGACCCGGCCGCCGAGCCCGATGGCCGTCCCTGCACCCAGCCGGGCGAGACCGCGGGCACCCGCAGCCGCCGCCCGCCGCGTCGGACTCGTCGCCTCGTAGAGGCGGAGACCGTTGACGCTTGCCCGCCGGGGGCGCAGCGGCACGACGACGTGCCGGCTACCGGGCGGGAACGCGACGAATGACTGTGCGGGTGCGGTCACGACCCCGATTATGACCGCAACGCCGCACCGGTGATGAGCGCCTACGCTGGTGGCGGCACGACTGTCGTGCCGCTGCGCCCGGCTGTCGGCGGCCTGCGTGCGCGGGCCGCCCGCGAAGGAGTTCAGCTCGTTGACGGAGACGCTGCGCCACTGCTGGGTGTTCATCGAGCCCGGTCGCCGGCTGGTGTGGGTGGGGCTCGCGCTCCTCGCCCTCGTCGTGACCGGCCTCGAGGTCGCGTCGGCGCTGTTGATCTTCCTCGTGGTACGGCTCATCGCCGACCCGGTCGGCCCGATCGAGCTCCCGCTCATCGGCGACGTCCGCCAGGTGCTCGGCGCGGCGGACAGTGACGTGCTCGTGCGTGCCCTGCTCACGATCGCCGTCTTCTTCCTCGTGCGCGCGGCGATCGTGCTCGCCCAGAGCTACCTGCAGGGACGGGTGGCGCAGCGGGCCGGAGTGCGCCTGTCGAGCCGGTTGTTCCGCGGCTACCTCGCGATGCCCTACCCGGACCACCTGCGGCGCAACTCCTCGGAGCTCATCCGCAACGTGAACCACGCGGTCGCCGACGTCGTCACCTACACGCTCATCCCCGTCGTGAGGCTCGCCTCGGAGGTGCTCGTCGTGGCGGGCCTCATCGTCGTGCTCCTGGTGACCGCACCACTGGCGGCCGTGCTCGCGGCAGGGTTGTTCGTGCCGCTCACCGTCGGGCTGCTCCGGGCCGTCCAACCCCGCATCGCCAGCCTGGGAGCGCAGAGCCACGAGCTCGGCAAGACCACCCTGCAGGCCCTCCAGCAGAGCCTGCACGGGTTCCGCGACATCACCATCCTGGGCCGCGGCGGGTTCTTCCACGACCGCTACCTGGAGACCCGGGAAGGCATCGCCCGCACCCGCTACCTCCGCCAGGTCCTCGGCGACGTCCCCCGGGTCGCCCTCGAGACCGGGCTCGTGCTGTTCGTCATGGCGTTCGTCGTCATCACCGTCCAGCGCGGCGGCTCACCACAGGAGTCCCTCGCCGTCCTCGGCATGTTCGCCTACGCGGCCTTGCGCATCCTGCCGTCGCTGAACCGGGCGGTGCTCCAGGTGAACGACCTGAAGTTCGGCGTCGCCGCGGCCAACGAGGTCTACGAGGACCTGCGTCGCCTCCCCCCCGCGGCGGGGCAGCCGGCCCCGCGAGCCGACGCGGTCCCCCCGTTGGCGTTCCGGGAGACGATCGAGCTGTCCGGCGTCTCGTACCGCTACCCCGGAAGCGACCGCGATGCGCTGACGGACGCGGACCTCCTGATCCGACGTGGGGAGTCCATCGGCATCGTCGGTCCCACGGGCGCCGGCAAGAGCACGCTGATCGATGTCATCCTCGGCCTGCTGCCCCCCGACCGCGGCGCCGTCCTCGTGGACGGGGTCGACATCCGCACCAACCTCACGGCCTGGCACCGCAACCTCGGGGTGGTTCCCCAGAGCATCTACCTCCTCGACGACACCCTGCGGCGCAACGTCGCGCTCGGACTCGACGACGCCGAGATCGACGCTGCGCGCGTCGCCGATGCGATCAGCCTCGCCCAGCTCGACGAGCTCGTGGACCGGCTCCCGGACGGACTGGACACGAGGGTCGGCGAGCAAGGGGTCCGCCTGTCAGGGGGGCAGCGCCAGCGGGTCGCGATCGCACGGGCGCTGTACCGCGTCCCCGACGTGCTGGTCTTCGACGAGGGCACGTCAGCGCTCGACAACCAGACCGAAGCCGAGCTCGTCGCGGCCCTCGACCAGCTGCGCGGCGCGCTCACGATGCTCATCGTCGCCCATCGCCTCACCACCGTGGAGCGCTGTGACCGCATCGTCGTCGTCCACGACAGCCAGATCACCGACGCCGGCAGCTACGCGGAGCTGCTGGCCCGCAACCCGGCCTTTCGCAGCCTTGCCCGGCAGCAGTGAACGCCGTGGGCCGCGCACTGCGGATGCGTCCGTCCCGGCGGTGGTCGCTGCCCTGGCTCGGCACGCGCCCGCTCCGGTCCGTACACTCGCTGGGTGTCGGGCACTCGCTTGAGTAGTCGGGCACTCACTGGGTGTCAGGCGTCGAGGGTCTGGGGATGACCGGAGGAGGCCGTGCAGGCGTGTCGGCTGGCGCGCGCTCGCGTGTGGTGCAGGAGGACGTCGCGGCGATCTGCGACGCCGCATCCGACGCGTTGCGTGAGCTGAGCG
>SKPY01000061.1 GCA_007119305.1 Nitriliruptorales bacterium | reverse complement strand
CCGCGCCGCACGCGCCTGCGCCGCACGGCTCGGCGCGGGCGGCATCCGCGAGCAGCTCGACCGCCTCGTCGCCCGAGCCGCCTGACACGAGGGCATGCCGGGCACCGTCCCGGATGGTGCCGTGGCTGCGCGCTGACGGTGCACCGGGCCTGGGCGCCGAGCGGCTCGAGGTGCGCCTACCCGGTGGCCGCCCAGTCGAGCATGGCTGCCACGAGGCGTTCGGGGCACTCGAGCGGGGTGAAGTGGCCGCAGTCCTCGAGCATCGTGACCGCTGGGTCAGGCAGCAGCTCCGCCAGTCTCCGCCCTGGAGCCTCCCAAGGCTGGAACGGGTCCGCCATGCCCCATACGAGCTGGCACGGGGCCTCGACGTGGGGCAGGCCCGCCACCACGATCGAGGTGTCCCTGGGGGACAGCGAGCGTAGGTGGCGCTCGAACGCGGCGCGCCCTCCCGGATCGGAGCACTTGGTGTCCCACAGCACCTGCTCGGCGACGGAGGCGCATGCGGGGTCGGCGAACGCGCGGCGGATCTGCCACCGCATGTAGGGGTTGGGGACCATGCGAAGGCGCGCTGCGGCGCGGTACAGGCCGAGGTGCGCCGCCGCCTTCGCGAAGCGGGCCCGCGGTGCCGGCCATGCTCCGTCCGCGATCGAGTTGGTGAGCGTCAGCCGACGCACGCTGCCCGGATGGCGCACGGCGAGGATCTGGCCGACCGCCCCGCCGGAGTCGTGGCCGACCACCCATGCCGGCGCCTGACCAGACTCGTCCAGCCACTCGGCGACGAGCTGCGCCGCCCCGGCGAGGGAGTGGTCCGCCGCCGCCGGCAGCCGGGTCGCGCCGTACCCCGGCAGATCCGGAGCCAGCCCGCGGTGGCCCGCGGCCGCGAGTCGCTGGAGCACCGGTCGCCACACCTCGGCACCCGTGGGGATGCCGTGGAGGAGCACCACCGGGGCCCCCTCGCCGGCGGCGAGCACCGACAGCTCTGCCCGCCCGACCGTCGTCGTCTCCCGCAGCACCGGGTCCATGCACGCTCCAAGCTGGATCGCCACCGGGCCAGCAGCCTAGACACCGAGGATCGTCCACGGGTTGAACCGGCGGGTGGCGCGTCACTGCGGCCCTCCTCGCCCGTCCACAGATCCACGACCACCCACCAGCCGCTCGGCAAGGCGTCTCGGAGCCGTCAGACCACGACGGCGCCCGCACCGACCGCGTCCGCCACGCGCTGCAACGCTGCCCCTTCGACCCCGGGCGCGTCGTGGCCCCAGTGGACGAGTGCCACCAGGCCGAACCCACGCTGGTGCGCAGCGCTGCAGGCCGTGGCCACCAGCCAGGCCGGGTCGAACGCCGGATGCACGGCGAGCCACAACTGCGCGCCATGCAGCGCTCGGGTCGCACGGGAAAGACGCGGCCAGTCGTCGGACTCGAGCCGGTGCTGGCGCAGACGGTCCGGCTCTAGCCTGGCCAGGCTGCCGAGCACGGCGTGCGCGAGGCACGCGGAGGTGGCGCCGGCCGTCACGAGGAGCGTGCGCCGGTCACCGTGGGCGGCAGCCGCAGCCGCCACGTGCGCCAGCGCGCGGGACCGTTCGGTGACGTCCACCAGGACCAGCGGACCCCGGGGCAGCCGCGCGGTGCGCTCGCCGGCGAGCGCCAGCAGCTGCGGGTACCCCACGGCCCGCACCCGTGCTCGGCCCGAGTCCCGTGTCGCCACCGCCATCGGGACAGCGAAGCATGTCGCTGTGACGTCATGCCGCGCGAGGGGGCCTGCTCGCACGTGCGCGAGAGCCATGCGCACGCATGACCGTCGAGCTCCTCGTCGGGGCCGTGCACGGTGACCGTCGTGTAGCCATCGGGGGTGGGCTCGGTGTGGTCTACGGCCGCGTGCCGACCGCCGCCAACACGGGGCTGCATGCGCCCTGCTCGACGGCCAGGCACAGGGCGTGCCGTGGGCGCCCCGCTACAGTATCCGCCCAGGGGATGGGGCTCCCCGCAACCGCCCGCTGGGCTGACGGTCCCTGCAGCTTGCGTCGATCGTGTCCGCCAGTCGAAGGGAGCTTGGTGCCGTCTCGGGGCAGCCGCCCGCCTTCACGTCGGCTCCCGGCCCGCGTACTTGATGATGTCGACGTGCTCGCGCACCACCAGCCCCTCGGTGATGAGCTCATCGAGCACCGGCAAGAACGCGTCGATACGCTCGGCGGTGTCGACGATCGTGATCACCATCGGCAGGTCCTCGGACATCGTCAGCAGCCGGGCGGTGTGCACGACCTGGGAGGCACCGAAGCCCTCCAGGCCGCGCAGCACCGTGGCGCCGGCCAGGCCCGCATCCCGGGCACGGTGCACGATCGCGGTGTACAGCGGCCGGCCGTCGTGGCGGTCGCTCTCCCCGACATAGACGCTCACCCGCACGGCCTGGGCGGTCACCCGCGCGGGCATGCCGGCCGGGGCGGTGAGGTGCAGCACGGGAGCGTCGGTCAGCTCGCGCACCCGGTCAGGCAGGTCGCGGCGCAGCCACCGCGACAGCCCGGCCGGCAGGGTGCAGACGATCACCTCATGGAAGGCCTCCCGGGCGAGCGCGGCACGCACCGCCTCGAGCGGGTCGGTCTCGGCGTGCTCCCCGTCGGCGTCGGCGCCGAGGGCGGTCAGCCGCTCGATCTCGGCCTCGAGGCGGGCGCGCGCCTCGGCGACCGCGTCCTCGTGGGCGCCCTCATGCTCTCCCGGCGGCACCGGCACGAGCACGCGGAAGTGCGCGGGTCCGTGCTGCAGGCGCTCCCGGACAGCCTCCAGCAGCTGCACGCCGCCGAGCGTGCGGTTCGCGACGATCAGGTAGCGGCGCATGACGTGCCTCCTCCCGCTGGCCTGCTGCCGACGAGCGTACGCCGCAGCGCCGCACCGCACGGCGCGGGAACCAGGGGATGAGCCGACGACGCCGGCGTCGACCAACGCCACAGCAGCCCCGGCCGGGCACACCGCCGCTGCACAGCGTCGCGCTGGTCGCCGCCGGAGGCGCGGTCGGTGCGGTCGCCCGCGTCGCGCTGGCCGTCTGGTTCCCCGTCGCCGACCAAGCCGTGCCGTGGACCACGCTGATCGAGAACCTCACCGGCGCGTTCGCGCTCGCCCTGGTCCTGACGCTGCTGACCGAGCGGCTCACCACCGACCGGTGGGTCCGCCCGCTGCTGTGCACCGGCGCGCTCGGAGCCTTCACCACCTACAGCGCCCTCGCCGACGAACTCACGGGCCTGCTGGCCGGGCATCCGCTGCTCGCAGCAGGCTACGCCGCCGCCAGCCTGCTCGGCGGGCTGCTCGCGGCCCTGGCGGGCGTTCAGGCGGCGCGCGCCTGGCCATGGGTGCCCCGCCGGCTCGCACGGCGCCTACAGGCGCGGAGATCGCGATGATGTGGCTGGCGGTCGCGACAGCCGGCGCGCTCGGCGCGGTGAGCCGCTATCTGCTCGACTACGCCGTCAGCGCCCGGGCCGGCGGCGCCTTCCCGTGGGGCACGCTGCTCATCAACGTAAGCGGATCCCTGCTCGCCGGCGTCGTCGCCGGGCTCACCGCCCAAGCCGCCATCCCAGCCGAGGCGCAGACCGTCGTCGCCGGCGGGTTCCTCGGCGCCTACACCACCTTCTCCACCGCCATGTACGAGACCGCGCGGCTGCTCGAGGACCGCGCACGCCTCCTCGCACTGGCCAACCACCTCATCCCCCTCATCGCCTCCGTCATCGCCGCCGGCCTCGGCTGGTCACTCGTGCGCTGACCCATCCCTCCCCCGACTCCCGGAGCATGCCGACCTCTCTCCCGTGCGCCGCCCGCGGGCGACGTTGCTGGCCGAACCCCGGCCAGCGGGGAATCTCGGTTGACGTCTGCAGACTGCGGGTGATTGACTCACTTGAGCTGGGTGCACTCAACTCCGAGGGGCACGCAGCAGCCACCGCCCGAGGGTGGCTGGCGGGGAAGGGGATGCGATGCACAGCGGCGGTAAGGTGACCGGG
>SKPY01000235.1 GCA_007119305.1 Nitriliruptorales bacterium | reverse complement strand
TCGCCGACCGCTCCGCCACCGCGGGTCTGTTCCGCGGCGCAGACCTGCCCGCGGGCTTCGACGCCAGCGGGTTCTGCCACGAGGCTGCCTGCGCCGGTCTGGCCGTGCCCTCGTAGCCGCGGGATCGCCAGGGCGGGTCCAGGGCAGGTGCGGCGCACGCCTGCTCCTCCGCTACGGCGGGCTGGACAGCGGTGCGTGCATGGCCGACACCCGCGGGCACCTGGAGACCGTCGCAAGTCGCGGAGGGGCGATCTGAGCGGTCGGTGCTGCGGCGGCGCCGCCACAGGGTGGCCTACTGCGCGGGTGCCTCAGCCCGCTCAGTGCGGGCCGCGTGCGGACGATCGACGAGCCGGCCGAGCACCACAGCATGGCTCAGCGGTGTCCCACCGGCAGCGCTGCCCAGCTCGATGTGATCCTTCATGACGAAGACGACCCGCAGACCGTCATCGATGAACGTCGCCACCGTGCTGCGCAGAAAGCCCGTGGTGGTTCCGACCCATGGGGGACCGCTCCTGTCGAGCCACTCGAGTGCTCCGAGGGGCTCGCGCACCGGCATGCGCCCTGCACCGGTCTCGAAATCGCCCGTCAGCAGGAAGGCGATGGCCTTCTCGGGCGGGGAGTGGTGTGTGTCGCGCAGGTCCACGAACAGGCTGACTTCAGCGATGTGCAGCCGCTTGCCTTCCGGCACACCGTAGCCCTGACTGATGAAGCGCGTGCTCGGCCCGAAGTCCGGGAACGGCAAGATGATCTTGGTGGCTTCTGCATCCTGGACGCCATCCAATGCGGTCGTCTCCTTCCGGCTTCGTGGTTACGGGCCACGCGGGTGTTCCTGTGGCTGTTGCCGAGTACGAGCCAAGAACGGCCAGCTTGCACTGGTGTACCTCCACCACCATGCGGTGCAGGGCACGGGGCCCGCCCAGTAGCGCGCGCGTACGGCAAGGGCGCCATGACGCAGAGGGGTGTCGCGGGCCTCACGCCGCCCGGCCAGGCCGGTACCGACTCAGCTCCCGTCGGCCACGCGCTCGAGCGCGCGCAGCGAGCCGCACGCCCGCCGCTCGCGGAAGGCGCCGGAGGCGAGCGCGCGCTGGTAGATGCGCCAGGGGGCCTGCCCGCCCTCGGCAGGGTCGGCGAAGACGTCGTGGATGACGAGGTAGCCGCCGGGCGCCACGTGCGGCGCCCAACAGGCGTAGTCGCGCTGGGCGGCGGCGTCGGTGTGCGAGCCGTCGACGAAGACCATGCCGGCCGGCGGCCCCCACAGCGCGGCGACGTCCTGCGAGCGGCCCACCACCGCGATGACGACGTCTTCGACCCCGGCGGCCGCGAGGGTGCGCCGCAGCGCCGGCAGCGTGTCGAGGCGGCCGACGTGGGGATCGACGAGCTCGGGGTCGTGGTAGGCCCAGCCCGGCTGGTGCTCCTCGGACCCGCGGTGGTGGTCGACCGTGACCACGGTCGTGCCGGCCACCCGGGCGGCGGCGGCGAGGTACAGCGTCGACTTGCCGCAGTAGCTGCCGATCTCGACGAGCGGGCCCACCCGACCGGCCGCGACCGCGACCTCGTAGAGCGCCTCGCCCTCCGCCGGCGGCATGAAGCCCGGCGCCGCACCGGCAGCGGCGCGCAGCCGGGGGTCGAGCGCGGGCGCCGTGCGGTCGGAGCTCATCGTGGGTCCCATCCGAGCGGGGCGGATCCCCTAGCGCCCGCCGCCGCCGCCAGCGTACGCTGCTGGCAGCGGCGAAAGGCGGATCCATGCAGGCTGAGCCCCGGCCCGACGAGACCCCCACCAGGACAAAAGGCCCTGCACCCGGGTCCGCCGCCGACCCGGCGGACACCGGGCACGGAGCCACAGCGGCCCCGGCGGGAACCGCACCTGAGGGCACGACCGCGGCGGCCGCCATCACCCCGGAGGAGCTGGGGCTTGCCACCCGCAACCACGGGCTGCCCCTGGAGGCGCTGCGCTACGACGTCACGCCGACCGGCCTGCACTACCTGCTGATCCACTACGACATCCCCGCGGTCGACCCGAGCACGTGGCGGCTCGAGATCACCGGGCGTGTGCAGCGGCCGCTGTCGCTGTCCCTCGGTGACCTCGAAGCGCGGCCGCAGGTGAGCGCGCCGGTCACGCTCGAGTGCGCCGGCAACGGGCGGGCACGGCTGTCCCCGCGCGCGCTCAGCCAGCCGTGGCTGCACGAAGCGGTGGGCACCGCCGAGTGGACGGGCGTGAGCCTCGCCGTGCTGCTCGACGAGGCCGGGGCCGACGCCGACGCGGCCGAGGTCGTCGCGACTGGCCTCGACGAAGGCCTGGAGCGCGGCGCGCGCCAGCACTACGAGCGGGGCCTGCCGCTCGCCGAGGCGCGCCGACCCGACGTGCTGGTGGCGCTGCGCTGCAACGGCCAGGCGCTGCCGCCCCAGCACGGCTTCCCGGCCCGGCTGCTCGTGCCCGGCTGGTACGGCATGGCGAGCGTGAAGTGGCTCGCGCGGCTCGCGGTCACGGCCGAGCCGTTCACCGGCTACCAGAACACGGTGGCGTACCGGCTGCGCCAGGCGCGCGAGGAGCCGGGCGCGCCGCTGACACGCGTGGCGGTGCGCGCGCTGATGCTGCCGCCGGGGATCCCGGACTTCTTCACGCGGCGCCGGTTCGTGCCCGCCGCTCCGTGTCGGCTGTTCGGACGGGCCTGGTCGGGGCAGGGGCCCGTGACCGCAGTGGAGATCAGCGCCGACGCCGGCGGCACGTGGCAGCCCGCCGCGGTGGACCCGCCGCCGGCGCCCCACGCCTGGCAGGCGTGGCATGCGCAGTGGCAGCCGGAGGGCCCGGGCGACTACGAGCTGTGGTGCCGCGCCACCGACGCCTCGGGCGCGACGCAGCCCACGGAGCCGGGCTGGAACCTCGGCGGCTACGCCGCCAACCACGTCCAGCGGGTGCCCGTCACGGTGGGCCCCCTCAGCTGATGAAGCGGACCGTGAGCGGATAGCGGTACGACTCGCCACGGGAGGCTGCCATCGCGGCCTGGATGAGGAACACGAGCCACAGCACGAGCACCACGATGGCGAGCGGGATGAGCAGCAGGAACCCGACCCCGAGCGTCACGACCCCGAGGATCACGCCCGCCACCGCGTAGAGCAGCAGCGACAGGTTGAAGTTCAGGGCCTCACGCCCGTGCTCGGCGACGAACGGGTGCTGGTCGCGCTTGATGAGCCACACGACGAGCGGGCCGATGAACGACGGCACGCTGACCACCATGACCAGCGCCGACAGGTGCGCGATCACCCCCCAGTTGCGGTCGTCGCTGGAGGGCGCGCCCGCCGCGCCGGGCTGCGGCTGCTGCGGGGACGAGGGCGGCGGGGGAGTGCTCATGTGCGTGACGCACCTTCAGGAGACGGTGGTGGCGGCTGGGATCCGGTAGCGGATGCCCTGGGGTTCGATCCGAGTGTAGTCGGTGCTGCGCTCGGCCGGGCTGCGCCCGGCGGCGAGGGCGACCGCGCGCAGCGTCTCGGGATCCTGGCGGGTGCCGTGGTCCGCGCCGGCCATGCGGCTGATGGTCTCGTCGATGAGGGTGCCGCCGAGGTCGTTGCAGCCGCCCTGCAGCAGCGCCGCGGCGCCGTCGAGGCCGAGCTTGACCCACGACAGCTGGACGTTGTCGATGCGGCCCTGCAGCACGAGGCGCGCCACCGCGTGCACGCGCAGGTTGTCCTCCCAGCTCGGGCCGGGGCGGGCGTGCCCGGCGAGGTAGATGGGCGCCTGGGTGTGCACGAACGGCAGCGCGACGAACTCGGTGAACCCGCCCGAGGACTCCTGCAGGCGGCGCAGCAGGTGCAGGTGCGCCGCCCAGTGGCGGGGCTCGTCGACGTGGCCGTACATCATCGTCGACGACGACGGCAGCCCGACGGCGTGCGCGGCGGTGACGACCTCGATCCAGGCGTCGGCGGGCAGCTTGCCCTTGGTGAGCACCCAGCGGATGTCGTCGTCGAGGATCTCCGCCGCGGTGCCGGGGATCGAG
>SKPY01000067.1 GCA_007119305.1 Nitriliruptorales bacterium | reverse complement strand
GGCCCGCCGACCCGCAGCGTCGTGTGCCGGGCGAGCGGCTCGTCGGCGCGCACGGCGCCCCGCACCGCCGCCCGCAGCGCGGACACGAGCGCCGCCGTGGCCGTGCCGTGGACGTCGCGGGTCATGCCAACCCCTCGAGCCGGCGCAGGATCACCGGGCCCACCTCGGTGATGTCGCCCGCACCGAGGGTGAGCACGACGTCGCCAGCGGCCGCCAGCCGCGCGACGGCGTCGGGCACCTCCCCGATCGCGGCGACGTAGTGCGTCTCCACCCCGTGCTGTTCGGCGGCGTCGGCGACGAGGGCGCCGGTCACCCCCGGCACCGGCTGCTCACGCGCGCCGTACACGTCCGTGACGACGGCGATGTCGGCGCCGGCGAGCGCAGCGCCGAGCTGGCCCGCAAGCGCCTGCGTCCGCGAGTACAGGTGCGGCTGGAACACCGCGAGCACGCGGCCTTCGGGCGCGCCCTGGCGGGCGGCCGCGAGCGCGGCGGCGAGCTCGGTCGGGTGGTGCGCGTAGTCATCGACGACCTCGACCCCACGCACCATGCCCATCCGCTGGAAGCGGCGCTGGGCCCCGCGGAACGAGGCGAGCCCCTCCGCGATCGCCGCCGGGTCCGCTCCGGCCCAGCGCGCCGCCGCCACCGCCGCGGCGGCGTTGAGCACGTTGTGGCGGCCGAGCACGCGCAAGCGGAACTCGCCGACCGTGCCGGCGTCGTCGACGAGCGTGAACCGGGAGCCCGCCGCGTCGAGGACCACGTCGCGGACCCGCAGGTCGGCCGCGTCGTGCTCGCCATAGGTCAGCACCGGCTGGTCGACGGTCGCGGCCAGGCGCGTCGCGCCCGGATCGTCACGGCAGCAGATGATCGGCCCCGCGCCGGTGCAGCGCGCCGCGAACGCCGCGAAGGCGGCGGCGACGTCGTCTTCGTCCTCGTACTCGTCGTGGTGCTCCATCTCCACGTTCGTCACGACGGCGCAGTCGCCGGTGAGCCGCAGGAAGGAGCGGTAGGCCTCGTCGGCCTCCGCCACGAAGATGTCCCCGCTGCCGTGGTGGGCGCTCGTCCCCGCGTCGCCGACGGTGCCGCCGATCGCGAACGAGGGCTCCAGGGCAGCAGCCTGGAGCGCGACGGTGACCATGGCGGTCGTGGTCGTCTTGCCGTGCGTGCCCGTGACGAGCACGCGCCGGTGGCCGCGCATCAGCGCAGCAAGCAGATCGGCGCGCAGCAGCACCGGCAAGCCACGCTCACGCGCTGCGAGCACCTCAGGGTTGTGCGCGGGAATCGCGTTCGACACCACGACGACGTCAGCGTCGGCGACGTGCGCGGCGTCGTGGCCGGTGTGCACGTGCGCGCCGAGCGCGGTGAGCATCGAGGCGGCACGGCCCGCGCGCAGGTCGCTGCCGCTGACGCGGTGGCCGCGCTCGAGGAGGATGGAGGCGAGCGCGCTCATGCCAGCGCCGCCGATGCCCACGAAGTGCACGCGGGTGTCGGGAGCGAGCTCGAAGGCGGGGTCGGTCGTCATGGGCGGTGCCCCTCGTCGCGCAGGCCGAGGTCAGCAGCGGAAAGGTCCCCCAGGGCGGCGCCGAGCACGAGCGCGGCCAGGCGTGCGGCGGCGTCTGGGCGGCCCAGGTGGTGCGCCGCCTCCGCCATCATGCGGTGCCGCTCGGGATCGAGCAGCGCAGGCTCCGCGGCAGCCACGAGGGCAGCCCCGTCGAGCTCGGCGTCAGGGACGAGCACCGCTGCACCGGCATCTGCCAGCGCGGCGGCGTTCGCGGTCTGCTCGTCCGCGGCCGCATAGGGGTACGGGACGAGCACGGAGGGCGTCCCGGTGACCGCAAGCTCCGCGATGGTCGACGCCCCCGCCCGGCACAGCGCGACGTCCGCGAGCGCGTACGCGAGGTCCATGCGCTCGATGAACGGCACGCAGCGGACCGGCGGTGCAGCGCTTCCGAGCGCAGCCCACGCGGCCGCGCTACGGCCGTGGTCGGCGCGTCCCGCGGCGTGCAGCACCTGCAGCGCGTCGGGCTGCGCCCAGCGGGACGCCGCCTCGAGCGCCGCGTCGTTGAGACGGCGCGCGCCCTGGCTGCCGCCGAACACCAGCAGGGTCGACCGCGCAGGATCGAGCCCGAACGCCGCCGCGGCCTCGGCACGCAACGCGTGGCGGTCGAGGGTTGCCAGGTCGGCGCGCACCGGGTTGCCGGTCATGACCACCCGCCCCCGCTGGCGGAACGCGTCGGCAGCGTGCGGCACGCTCACCGCGATCGCCGCCGCCCAGCGGGCGGCGAGACGGTTCGCCATGCCCGGCACCGCGTTCTGCTCGTGGAGCACCAGCGGGATCCGGGCGCGGCGCGCGGCAAGTGCGAGAGGGCCGGACACGTAGCCGCCGAACACGCAGGCAGCCGCCACCTGGCGCTCCGCGATGAGCCGGCGCACCCTGCCGGCAGCGCGGCCGAGCACGAACGGCACCTTCAGGGTCTGGGGCGACACCTTGCGCCGCAGGGGTAGCGCCTCGACCGTCACGAGCTCCCAGCCGGCCTCCGGCACGAGCCGCGACTCCAGGCCGCGCGCCGTCCCCACGAAGGCCACCCGCGCGTCCGGACGAGCAGTCACGAGCGCCTGCGCCGTCGCGAGCGCGGGGGTCACGTGGCCGCCGGTGCCACCGCCGGCCAGCAGGATGGAGGGGCCCTCGCGCAGGTCCGGGCGACTACCGCTGGCGCTACTTGAGTCGCGCAGGTCCGGGCGACTACCGCTGGCGCTACTTGAGTCGCGCAGGTCCGGGCGACTACCGCTGGCGCTACTTGAGTCGCTCATGGCGCCTCCCCGTGCGCCGGGGCGCGCGCCGCGCGGGACTGGCGGGCCACGCTGGCGAGGATGCCCAGGGCCGACAGCGTCACGACCAGCGAGGACCCGCCGAAGCTCACGAGCGGCAGCGTGACCCCGGTGACGGGCAGCAAGCCGACCACCGAGCCCATGTTCATCGCCGCTTGCGCGAGCAGCCACCCGGTGATGGCGATCGCGAGCAGGCGCCCGAACGGATCCGGCGCCCGCCGTGCGATCCGCACGCCGATGACGGCGAGGGCGGCGAACAGGCTCAGCACGAACAGGGCGCCGACGAGCCCGAGCTCCTCGCCGATGATCGCGAAGATGAAGTCGGTGTGGGCGTTCGGCACGTACAGCCACTGCCCCCGGCCCTGGCCGAGCCCGCGACCGAACAGCCCGCCGGAGCCGAGCGCGATGAAGCCCTGGACGCTCTGGTAGCCGAAGGTGCCCGCGTGCGCCATGGGATCCAGCCAGGCGATCATGCGGGCGCGGCGGAAGGGGGTCGACACGATCGCGAGGGCGCCGACCACGAGCGTGGCGCCGAGCCCGGCCGCGACGTAGCGGGTCGGCAGGCCGGCGGTGTACAGGACCACCCCGGCGATGAAGGTGATCAGCGCAGCGGTCTCGAGGTCGGGGCCGACGAGGACGAGTCCCGCGGCGAGGGCGGTCACCGGCAGCGCGGGCATCAGCAGGCCGTGCAGGTCGCCGGCCCGCAGGCGCACCCAGCGCCGGGCCAGCACGTGCGCGAGGTACAGCGGCACGGTGAGCTTGGCGAGCTCGCTCGGCTGGAAGCGCATGAGCCCCAGGTCGAGCCAGCGGCGGGCCCCCTGGACCTTGATCCCGATGCCGGGGACGAGCACGAGCGCGACGAGCACGAGGGTCACGACGAGCAGGACGGGCGCGAACCGCCGCAGCCGCCGGTAGTCCACGAGCGCGAGCAGCGTCATCGGCACGAGGCCGACGAGGCACCACAGCAGCTGGCGACGGAAGATGCCGAACGGGTCCCCGAAGTCGCGGGTGGACTGGACGAACGACGCCGAGAAGGTCATCACGAGCCCGGTCAGCAGCAGCACGGCGACGCACGCAGCCAGCATGACGAGCTCGGGGGTCGTCTCGCCGCCGGTGCGCGCCTGCAGCCACGCGCGCACCCCGGCGGCCGGCGCGGCGCGGCGGCTGGCTCCGC
>SKPY01000490.1 GCA_007119305.1 Nitriliruptorales bacterium | reverse complement strand
TGCGATGGAGGAGGGGTTGCGGTTCGCGATTCGTGAGGGTGGTCGCACGGTCGGGGCTGGCCGGGTGACCAGCATCTTGAAGTGAGTGTGCTGGGCTCGAGGGTGGCGCCTCGGGGGTCGCTGCGCTCGCAGAGACCCGTAGCCCCCTCGGCGCCACCCTCGAGCCCAAGTGGCGGCTGGTGGCTGGTGGTGAATGTTGACGCGCTGGACGACCCGGTGCGCCGGGTGAGTAGAGAGAAGAGACACGATGGCTGAGCAGCAGAAGATCCGGATCAGGCTCAAGGCCTACGATCACGAGATCATCGACCAGTCGGCGCGCAAGATCGTCGACACGGTTGCGCGCACCGGTGCGAGGATCACCGGTCCGGTGCCGCTGCCCACTGAACGCAACGTCTACTGCGTCATCCGCTCGCCGCACAAGTACAAGGACTCGCGCGAGCACTTCGAGATGCGCACCCACAAACGGCTCATCGACATCCACGAGCCCACACAGAAGACGGTGGACTCGCTGATGCGCCTGGATCTGCCCGCAGGAGTAGACATCGAGATCAAGCTGTAGATGCGACGACCGGGGCGGCGCCGAGACCGGCTGCGCTCCCGGAAGTCGGATCGGTCGCTGCGCCGAGCCTCGGCGCACCCCTGCCGCCCGCCCGGTCTCCGAGATCGGCCGATCGGCAGACGCAGGAGCGAGAGCTGAGCGAGAAGAGAGACGAGACGATGGTCAGAAAAGGCATCTTGGGTGAGAAGCTCGGGATGACCCAGGTCTTCGGCGAGGACGCGGAGGTCATCCCCGTCACCGTCATCAGGGCCGGGCCCTGCCCCATCACCGCCGTGCGCACCAAGGAGCGCGACGGCTACGACGCCGTGCAGCTGGGCTACGGCGCGGTGAAGCGTGTGAACAAGCCGCTCGCCGGCCATTTCCGCAAGGCCGGAGTCGAGCCGGTGCGCCGCCTCGTCGAGCTCGAGCTCGAGGGGGAGTACGGGTTGGGACAGACCGTCACGGTCGATCAGTTCACCGTCGGCGAGCTCGTCGACGTGACCGGCAAGAGCAAGGGCAAGGGCTTCTCCGGGACGATGAAGCGCCATAACTTCGCCGGTATGGGGGCCTCGCACGGCGCGCACAAGGTGCATCGCGCGCCAGGCGCGATCGGCGCCTGCGCGACGCCGTCACGGGTGTTCCCCGGCACGCGCATGGCCGGGCGCCTCGGTGGCAGCCGGGTGACGGTCGAAAGCCTCGAGGTCGTCGGTGTCGACGCGGAGCGCAACCTGCTGCTGGTCAGGGGGGCGGTGCCCGGCTCGCACGGCTCGCTGGTCATCGTCCGCAACGCGGCCAAGGCGCCGGCCGCCGAGGCTGCAGGTGCTGGAGGTGAAGCCTGATGCCACTCACCCTCGATGTGCACACCACGGATGGCAAGACCGCCGGCACGGTCGAGCTCGACGCCGAGGTGTTCGAGGCCCCGATCAACGTCCCGGTCATGCACCAGGTCGTCGTGGCCCAGATGGCGGCCGCGCGGCGGGGCACCTCGAAGACCAAGACCCGGGCAGAGGTCCGCGGTGGTGGCAGCAAGCCCTGGCGGCAGAAGGGCACGGGGCGCGCACGCCACGGCTCGATCCGCTCGCCGCAGTGGAGCGGCGGCGGCGTCGCCCACGGCCCAAACGGCCGCGAGAACCACACCAAGCGCGTCCCGAAGAAGCTGAAGCGCATCGCGCTGCGCTCGGCCCTGTCGGACCGGGCGGCGACCGGCGCTGTCGCCGTCGTGGAGGCCCTCGAGTTCGAGGCGCCGAGGACGAAGGACGCGATCGCGTTCCTCGACGCGCTCGAGCTTGCCGACCGTCGCGTGCTGCTCGTGCTCGACAGCTGGGACGACGCCATCGTCAAGAGCTTCCGCAACCTCGACGGCGTGCACCTGCTGCGCGTGGACCAGCTCAACACCTACGACGTGCTGTGCAGCGACGTCGTCGTGTTCGAGCAGGCTGCGCTCGGCCGGGTCGGCAGCGGGCGGCCCACCGACCACGAGTCCGACGAGGAGGTGGCGCAGTCATGAGGTCCCACCGCGACGTGATCATCGCGCCGGTCGTCAGCGAGAAGAGCTACGAGGCGCTCGACGAGGGCCGCTACACGTTCGTCGTGCAACCCAGCGCGAACAAGACGGAGATCAAGCAGGCGGTCGAGGCGATCTTCGGTGTGAAGGTCGCGAGCGTGAACACGCTGCGCCGCAAGGGCAAGGTGAAGCGCTTCGGCCTCCAGTTCGGCAAGCGCAAGGACGAGAAGCGGGCGGTGGTCACGCTCCGCGAAGGCGAGACGATCGACGTGTTCGAGGTCGGCTTCTAACCCCCCGCCGACGACGTAGAGGAAGAACCATGGCTGTTCGCAAGTACAAGCCGACGACGCCGGGGCGTCGTGGCATGAGCGCGTCGGATTTCGCGGCGCTCACCACCGACAAGCCCCTCAAGCGGCTGACGAAGCCCAACCCGAAGAAGGCCGGGCGCAACGTCCACGGTCGCATCACCACCCGCCATCAGGGCGGAGGCCACAAGCGCAGCTTCCGGGAGATCGACTTCCGCAGGAACAAGGACGGCGTCCCCGCCAAGGTGGCGACGATCGAGTACGACCCGAACCGGTCGGCGCGCATCGCGCTCCTGCACTACGTGGACGGCGAGAAGCGCTACATCCTCGCTCCCGACCGCCTGAAGGTCGGCGACGTGCTCACCTCGGGTGAGGGCGCGGACATCCGGCCGGGCAACGCCCTGCCGCTGCGCAACATCCCCGTGGGCTCGACCGTGCACGCGATCGAGCTGCGTCCTGGCGGGGGAGCGAAGCTGGGCCGTTCCGCCGGGGTCCGTGTGCAGCTCCTCGCGAAGGAGGGCAAGAAGGCCGCGCTGCGGCTGCCGTCGGGCGAGATCCGCCTCGTGCTGGCGGACTGCCGGGCCACTGTCGGCGCGGTGTCCAACGCCGAGCACGAGCTCATCGAGGACGGCAAGGCCGGCCGGTCGCGCTGGCGGGGCAAGCGCCCGAGCGTGCGCGGCGTCGTCATGAACCCCGTCGACCACCCGCTGGGTGGTGGCGAGGGCCGCTCCTCGGGCGGCCGGCACCCGACCAACCCGAAGGGCAAGCCCGAGGGCCGGACCCGCAAGAAGAACAAGCAAAGCGACGCAGACATCGTCCGCCGGCGCGGCAAGCGCCGCCGCTAGCGGCCGCAGGAAGAGGACGCCGACATGGCACGCAGCCTGAAGAAGGGACCCTTCGTCGACGGGCACCTCGCGAAGAAGGTCGAGGAGCTCAACGCCAAGGGCGAGAAGCGCGTGATCAAGACCTGGTCACGGCGTTCGGAGATCTCTCCGGACATGGTCGGGCACACCATCGCCGTGCACGACGGCCGCAAGCACGTGCCCGTGTACATCTCCGAATCGATGGTCGGGCACAAGCTCGGCGAGTTCGCCCCCACGCGCGCGATCAAGTGGCGCGGCGCCGGCGAGAAGCAGCAAGGACGCGTGCGGCGGTAGCGGGGCCCAGCCGGCCCCGGCGCAGCGCGCAGGATGCGGCGCAACGAGACAGAGGACACGATGGAAGTCAAGGCAACGGCAAAGTACGTGCGGGTCGCGCCCAACAAGGCCCGGCAGGTGATCCGGCACATCAAGGGTCTCGAGATCGACGAGGCCCGGCGCGTGCTGGAGTTCTCGCCGAAGGGCGTCGCGCGCCAGATTCGCAAGACGCTCGAATCCGCGGTCGCGAACGCCGAGCACAACGAGGACCTCGATGCCGATGACCTCGTCGTGACCTCCGTGGTGGTCGACGAGGGCCCGACGCTCCGGCGCTTCCAGCCTCGGGCCATGGGCCGGGCCTACCGCATCCGCAAGCGCACGAGCCACATCACCGTCCGGGTCGGCCTGCGCGAACCCGAGTTCGCCCTGCCGGCCGCCCGTGCGGGCGCGGCTGCTCCGGCCCGGCAGGAACCCGCGCCTGCGCCGGCCGACAAGCCCGCCGACGCGCCGGGCGCAGAGCCC
>SKPY01000115.1 GCA_007119305.1 Nitriliruptorales bacterium | reverse complement strand
CGGCAGTACACGATGTAGGTGGCCGCCCGGTCGAGCGACCCGACCCGCACGGGGAACGTCGGCTCCTCGAGCGGCAGCAGCCGGGCCTGTGGCAGCACGCCTGCCGCCTGCTCCTCGCGGCTGCGCACATCGAGCGCGGCGGCGCCGGCCTGCAGCGCGGCCTGCGCCTCGTCGACCTCGACGAACGTCAGCGGCAGGTTCGGCTGGCAGGCGGCGAGGCTGACCGCAAGCAGCGCGCCGAGCACGGGAAGCAGCGCCTGTGCGCGCCGGTCAGCCAGCATGCTGCTGCCTGCGGGCGCGGTCGACGAGCAGGACGAGCGCTGCCGCGCCCAGCGCGGCGCCGATGACCGCCAGCGAGCCGGTCAAGCGCTCCATGATCGAGGGGTCGGTCAGCAGCACCACGGCGATCGCGGCCATGACCGTGCCCCCGACCAGCTTGAGCGTGCGGCCGTGGGCCTCCTGCAGGCGCGTGGCACGCATCGTCACCAGCGCGCCGAGCACGATCGCGACCTCGACGGCGAGATAGACGACGAGATAGACCGCGAGCAGCGAGACGAACGCCGTCCCGACGATGCCCGCCTCGGTCACGAGGCTCGTCCACACCACCGGGAAGCCCGCGGTGCAGGGCAGCTCGATCAGCGCGACCCCCGCAGCGAACAGCACCGTGATGCCCAGGGTGGCCGGCAGCCTCCGGTCGCTGCGGCGCACCGCACGGCCACCGCGGTAGATGCGTGGTTTGAGGCGGTCGGGGATCGACAACGACAGGCCCTGCTTGTAGGCGAAGTAGTCCTTGATGCTGAGCGCCGCGAAGGACAGCGCGAGCAGCGCCACGGCCACCTGGATCCAGCGCAGGTGGGCGGCCACGGCCAGCACCGCGAACAGGCCGGCGATGAACAGCCCGTAGATCGTCGCGGTCACCAGCAGGAAGGTGCCGCCGACGGCGGCGATGCGGGCGCGCGACTGCGTGTGCAGGATCATCGCGAGCAGGACGGTAAGGACCCACAGCGAGCAGGGGTTGAACCCGTCCACGAAGGCGATGAGCACGGTCGCGGCGGCGAGCGGCTGCGCGGCGGCGTCGACGCTGCCGAACGGCCCGAGGTCGAGCGTGCTGCGTGCGTCGGGGTCACGTGCCACGGGCTGCTCGCCCGCAGCCTCGGCTGCGGCGAGCCGGCCGGCCACGGTGCGTTCGATGTCGGTGGCGACGGCCTCGGAGAAGCCGACCCAGACCTCGTCGTCGAGGATGAAGGTGGGCACACCGCTCGGCTCCTCGCCGCGTGCCCGCAGCATGTCGACGAACTGCTCCTGGCCGGCGCGGTCTTGCCACACCTCGACCTCGCGCACATCGACGTCGGGATGGTCGGCCCGCAGGTCGACGAGCCAGTCGCTCGCCAGCACGCAGTAAGGGCAGCCTTCGCCCCAGAAGTACCAGAGCGTGACCGGCTCGGACGCGGCCGCCGTGGTGGGCGCCGCGGCCGTCACCGCCGACACCCGCCCGGCCGCCGGTGTCGCGAGGGCGAGCAGCACGCCGACGAACAGGGCGACAGCGGCCAGGCGCCGCAGTGGGGGGGCGGTTCGGGCAAGCATCAGCAGCGGTCTCCGGGATGCGCAGCGGGCCGAGCGCGGGACGTGAGACGCCAGCTCAGCGGCCGAGGATGGCGGTGAGCTTGCGCGCGGTGGGGACCTTGCCGGCCACCGCGACCTCGCCGTCGACGACGAGCGCGGGAGTGCTCATGACCCCGTAGCCCATGATGTCGGCGAAGTCGGTGACCTTCTCGATGGTCGCCTCGCTCCCGAGGCTCGCCAGTGCCTCCCGGGTGCGCTCCTCGAGCAGGACGCAGTTGCGGCAGCCGGGGCCGAGCACCTTGATGTCCATCAGTTGACCTCCTTGTGATCAGTCGACGAGGTTGAACAGCAGGCCGATGACGAGGATCCCGAGCACGACCGCGAGGTGGAAGATCACCAGCAGCGGCACCTTCAGGACGCGCCGCAGCAGGATGAGGGACGGCACCGACAGGGCGACCACGCTCATCATGAACGCCATGACGGTCCCGAGCGCCATGCCAGCACCGTGCAGCGCCTCGACGAGCGGGACGACGCTGGCGACGTTGGCGTACAGGGGCGCGCCGACCAGCGTGGCGACCGGCACCGCCGCCGGGTTGTCCGGTCCCGCGTACGTCGCGAAGAAGCCCGCCGGGACCCAGCCGTGGATGACCGCGCCGATGCCGATCCCGACCAGCACGTAGGGCCAGATCTTGCTGGTGATGTCGACCACCTCGTCGCGGGCCGCGGCGACGCGTTCGTGCAGGGTCGGTTTGCCGTCGGCTGCGGCGATCTGGCCCACCGGCGACGAGAACACGAACGGCTCGATCCAGCGGTCGAGGTTCAGGCGGGACAGCGCCAGGCCCGCGACCACCGCCATGCTCATCCCCGTGGCCACGTACAGCGCCGGCACCTGCCAGCCGAACATGCCGAGCAGCATCACGACCCCGACCTGGTTGATGAGCGGGCTGGTGATGAGGAAGGTGAGCGTGACCCCGAGGGGGATGCCGGCAGCGACGAAGCCGATGAACAGCGGCACCGACGAGCATGCGCAGAAGGGGGTGAGCGCGCCGAAGCCGGCAGCGATGAGATAGGCGGTGATGGCGCGGCGGCCGGCCAGCACCGCGCGGACCCGCTCCGGGGAGATCGACGCGCGGATCATGCCGACGATGAAGATCAGACCGGTCACGAGCAGCATGATCTTCACGACGTCGTAGAAGAAGAAGTGCACGGCATGGCCCAGTCGGCTGGCCGGATCCAGGCCGACGAGGTCGTGGATGAGCAGGTCCCACAGCGGCCGGTTGACGAGGTAGAGGCCCAGCCACACGAGGGCGCCGGCGACCAGCAGCAGGCCGAGCCGCCAGGCCGGGGCGCGGGAGGGGTCGTCCTCGGGGGGCGCCGCAGGCGTACCCAGCCGCTTCTCGTCCATCAGCGTGCCACCGCCGCACCTGCCGCAGCGCGAGGCCGCGAGGCGCCCGGCAGCGCGGCCTCCAGACGCGCCAGCGCCGCCTCGTCGAGGGCGTAGTCGATCCAGCGGCCCCGGCGGGCGCACGTCACCAGGCCCGCCTCACGCAGCACCTTCAGGTGGTAGGAGAGCAGGTTCGCGGCGATCGGCACCTCGTCACGCAGGTCACACACGCACCGGGGGCCGTGCGCGAGCACGTCGAGGATCTGCAACCGGGTGGGGTCGGCCAGGGCGGCGAAGCCTGCGGAGGCTTCAACCATCGTTGTATCAACAATCCTTGAACTGTCCATGTCGGCAGCATGCGCCTCAGCGCGCGGCGCCGACAGGCCGATGGGCCCGCCCGCTGCTGCCCGATAGTCCCTGTCCCGCGACGGAACGCCCGTCGGGGTACCTCGCGCTGGTGGTCGCCGTGGTCGGCCCCAACGCCGAGGCCATCCGCGCCGCGCCGGCCATGGTGGCCGGGATGGCCGCGGTCGCACTGGCGCTCAACTGCCCGCCGTCGTGGACGCCGTCGTGGAGATGCTCACCTCACCGGTGGTGGCCAAGCGGCTCGCCCGACACGCGTGAGACGGCGGGGCGCGGTGCGTCTAGCGTCCCAGCGCCCGCCGGACGGCGGCGTCGAGGCCGTCGCGCCCGGTGCGGGCCCAGGCGATGACCCCGTCGGGCCGCACGAGGATCCATCCCTGCGCCCCACCGAGCACGTCAGCGACGAGCCCGGTGGCGTCCTGATGCGTCCCCCGGCCCAGGCGCAGGTGCGCGACCCGCGGCAGTGCAGCAGCCAGGTGGGTGTCAGCCGGGTGCGCCGCGCCGATCCGCAGCAACGCGGCACCCGCAGGAAGCAGGTCGTGGAGGCGGACCCGCCGCCCGTCCGGCCCGGTCAGCAGCGGGTCGGGCAGCCGCATGCCAGCTGCCGGCTCGCGCTGGTCGAGCAACGGCGACGCGGGTGCCGTGAGGTCGAGCATGGCCGCGCGGCGCAGCGCGCGCCGGTGCAGGCGGGGCACGCGCAGCGCG
>SKPY01000409.1 GCA_007119305.1 Nitriliruptorales bacterium | reverse complement strand
TCAACAAGGACCCCGAGTGCCCGGTGTGCGGCAAGAACCCCACGGTCACCGAGCTGATCGACTACGAGGCGTTCTGCGGCGTGCCGGCGCACGACCACGAGGCCGGCGACGCGACCGACGAGGCGCAGTGGCAGATCACCCCGCGCGAGTTCGAGCAGGTGCGCGACGCGGTGCGGGTCATCGACGTGCGTGAGCCGCACGAGTACGAGATCAGCCGCATCGATGGCGCCGAGCTGATCCCGCTCGGCGACCTGCCCAGCCGCCTGCGCGATCTCGACTCCAGCGAGGAGATCGTCCTGCACTGCAAGTCCGGCGCGCGCTCCATGGAGGCGCTGCACCTCATGCGCGGCGCGGGGTTCGCGAAGCTGAAGAACCTCCAGGGCGGCATCAACGCCTACGCGCAGCAGGTCGACGACTCGATCCCGGTGTACTAGCGCCTGAGGGCACTGTGTGTGCGGGCGCGCTTCCGGCGCGCGAGCACTGGCTCATGGAGCATCTGCTGGAGAAGCACTTAGACGTCGCGAGGCCATCGGTCTATAATTCGGACCATGACGACGCTGCCAGTCAGTGAAGCCAAGGCCCGGCTGAACGAGCTCACCAGGCTCGTCCACGGCCAACACGAACGATTCACACTGACCCGGAACGGCCGCCCCGAGGCCGTGCTGCTTTCAGTGGACGACCTCGAGGGCCTCGAGTTGACACTCGAGATCTTGGCGGATCAGGAATCGGTGTTGGCCATCACGGAGTCGCTGGCCGAGCTGGAGGCGGGTCATGTGGGCGTGCCCGTTGACGACGTCTGGACAGAGTTCGAGCAGCGCCGTAGGTCGTGAGCGGACGGCCATACCGGGTCGAGCTGCTCGGCCCGGCGCCCCGGGCGATCGCGGAGCGCCTTCCCCAGGCCGTCGCCGCCGCCGTCCTGCAGTTCTGTGTCGACGCGTTGGCCGAAGAGCCTCAACGCGTGGGCAAGCCGCTCTTCGGTCCGTTGGCTGGTTGCCACGGGGCTCGGCGATCGACCTACCGGATCGTGTACCGGATCGATGACGAGAAGCGGGTTGTCCGGGTGCTCGACGTCGCACACCGCCGGGACGTCTACCGCCAGCGCTGATCGTCCCACGACGAGCAGATCAGTCGGATGCCCGCGAACAACAGCGAGCCGTCAGAGACCGCACGGACCACGGCCAGCAGCCGGGGCCTAACCACACGAGACTGTGCTGCGACCTACCCGACGGCGGGGGGATCCTCGCCGCGTGCGAGACCGGCGATGACTGCCCGGTAGGCACGCAGGTCGTCGGGGCGCGTGCGCAGGATGTGCAGCACCCGGTCGTCGTCGACGTCGGCGTAGCCGTGCACGAGCAGGTTGCGGAAGCGGGCCGCCTGCGCCATCGCCTCCGCCAGCTCGTCGTCGAGCACGCGCCTCGTCGAGGACGGCGAACGCGTCGGAGAACGACTCGGGCACCCGCAGCCCCTCAGATGCGATCACATGCTCGGCGGCGTCGATCGCCACCTCGATCGCGACGACGAACGCGTACTTCACCGCCCGGATCGCGGTCACGTCGGCCCGGAGGTCGCCGTCGTCGCGCGTCGCCAACGACGCGAGGACGTCCAGCTCCACCGCCATCACGTCGAGCAGGCGCGCGAGCCGCGCCGGGTCGACCATCAGCCGTCGCCTTGCGCGATCGCTGCCAGGCGCAGGCGCCGCAGCGGATCCGCGTGGCGCTCGAAGTCGCAGAACATCCGAAACGTGCGGCTTTCGAAGCGCACGCGCGCTGGCTCGTCGCGCGAGTAGATGACCTGGCGCGCGGCCAAGATGCGCCCGGCCAGGGTGATCGGTGCCTCGTTCAGCACGACGAGCGCCTCGATGGGCCCCACGCCGCAGGCGCGCTCGAGCGCCACGGCCAGCCGCAGCGACAGGTCGAGGAAGCGCTCCGCAGGCACCTCGTCGACCCAGACGGCGACGTCCACGTCACTGCGCGGATGCGGCCGACCGGTCGCGTGCGAGCCGAACAGGTAGGCGAAGGCCACCGGCGTGCCCTCGAACACCCCGGCGGCCCCGTCGCGCAGCCGCTCGACCACGTCCATGACCGCTCATCGTAGACCTCCGGCCCAGCGGGGCGAGCATCCACAAACCAGGTCGGCGGAGCGCTTGTCGCGGTGCGGCGGTCGGGCCATGCTGGGCGCATGACGACCGCTGAGCCCGTGCGCACCCGGCCGCTGTACCGCTGGGAGTACGAGGCGCTCGGCGAGCAGGGCTACTTCGCCGACGAGAAGGTCGAGCTGCTCGACGGGCGCATCGTGCTCGCCGCCGAGGAGGGCAGTCCCCACGCGGCGGTCATCCGGCGGCTGTCACGCATCCTGTTCGGGGCGATCCCCGCCCACGAGGGCGAGATCGGCGTCGGCAACCCCCTCGCGATCAGCGCCACCTCCGAGCCCGAACCCGACCTCATGGTCATCGCGCCGGCCGCGAGCTACCGCCACGCGCACCCGCGAACCGCCAGCCTCGTCATCGAAGTCGCCCAGGCCAGCCGGGCCAGCGACCTCGGGCTCAAGGCCCGCCTCTACGCCGCCGCGGGTGTCGACGACTACTGGGTCGTCGACCTCACCCGCGACGAGCTCGTCGTCCACCGCGACCCCGACGGGCCGGCCTACCGTGCCGTCACCCGCCACCGCGGCGGCGTCGTGCGGGCGCTGCACCACCCCGCAGGGGCCGTCGACGTCGCGGCCGTCCTGCGCTAACCCGCCCGGCGGCCCCTGTTCAGGGGCCGCCCCACCGGGCAGCGGGGCGTCGCCCAGCGCGTGTCGTCATGATTTCCCATGCTAGGATGCATGCATGCGCACGACGGTCGAGATCACCACTGAGCAGCATCGGGCGTTGACCGAGCTCGCGCGCCGCCGCGGTGTCCGCGGCTTCTCGCCGCTGGTCCAAGAGGCCATCGACGCCTACTTGAGCGGACTCGACGACGACGAGCTCGAGGCCGTTCTGGCGTTGGAGGGCGTCCTGGGCGACGACGAGGCCGAGCGCATGCAGGCTGCGATCGCGGAGCAGCGCGGGCAGTGGCGGACGGTCTCGTAGCAGCCGACACCGACGTCGTCATCGACTTCCTGCGTGCGCAGGACCCCGGTGCCGCCGCCGTCCGGGCGCTCATTCGCCAACGGCGGCTCGCGTTGACCGCCGTGACCGCCTTCGAGCTGCGGCTCGGCGCGGACTTCGTCCACCGCCGCGACGTCATCGAGCCGCTGCTCGCCCGCCGGACCCGACCGCTCGACCTGCGGGCAGCCGTCCTGGCCGGTCAGGTCGCCGCCAGACTCCGGGCCGACGGCGAGGGGATCGGCATGGCCGACAGCCTGCAGGCGGGCATCTGCCTACGGTTCGGCCTGCCGCTGCTGACCCGCAACGTCCGCCACTTCAGTCGCGTACCGGACCTTGAGGTCCGCACACCCGGGACCGACTGAGCGGAGCGACCACCGCAGAACAGGTGCCGTCGGGACCGGCGGCCGCCCAACGGTGTCGGACGCCGGCCGCGGCAGCGAGTCGGGCCGACCCTGGTCAGTCCACCCCGGCGAAGTGCTTCACACTCGACGCGGGCCGGCTCGCCGGCCGAGCGGGCCCGGGTCAACGTGACCCGCACGCCGCGCGGCGCGTCGTTCGTCGGGGGTGTTCGCTGCGAGCGAACGGCTGGGGGCCCGTCGAACGCCTTCTGGGTGTGCAGACAACCCGAGGGAGGGCGAGCATGGGACGCTTTGACCAGCACGTGGCCGTGGTCACCGGCGGCACGGCCGGCATCGGTCGCGCCATAGCGCAGGCACTGGCCGCGGAGGGCGCGCACACCTACCTGTGCGGCCGCGACCGCGAACGCGGCGAGCTGGCCGCGAAGGAGATCGCCGAGGCCGGCGGCCGGGCGACGTTCGTGCGCGCCGACGTGAGCGACGACCGGCAGGTGCAGGCGCTGGCAGAGGCGGCGGCTGCGGACAGCGGCCGCATCGACCTGTGGTTCAACAACGCCGCCTACGACGGCCC
>SKPY01000295.1 GCA_007119305.1 Nitriliruptorales bacterium | reverse complement strand
CTCGTGGCTGACCAGCCCCGCGAGGCGGTGCGCGAGCGCCGCGCAGCCGGCGCCGGTGACGGCGCTGCCCGCGAGGACCTCCCAGCCGTCGGCCTCGAGGTCGGGGCGGATGATCTCCGCGGTGTCGGGGTCGGCGTCGACCTTGTTCAGCCACACGAGCGCCGGGCGCGCCGTCAGCGGCGGCAGACCCGCGGGCAGGTCCACCGCCTGTTCGTAGGCGGCGAGCTCCGCGAGCACCACGGCGAGATCCTCGCGCGGGTCGCGCTGCTCGTAGCTCGCGCAGTCGAGGACGTGGACGACGACGCGGGCGCGCTCGACGTGGCGCAGGAACTCGTGGCCCAGCCCGCGCCCCTCGCTCGCTCCTGCGATGAGGCCCGGGACGTCGGCGACCACGAAGTCCACCTCGCCGGCCTGCACGACCCCGAGGTTGGGCGCCAGGGTCGTGAACGGGTAGTCCGCGATCTTCGGGCGGGCCGCAGACAGCCGGGCGATCAGCGAGGACTTGCCGGCGTTGGGAAAGCCGACCAGGGCGACGTCGCACGCGAGCTTGAGCTCGAGCACGATCCAGCGCTGCTCGCCCGGTTCGCCGAGCTCGTGGAAGCGTGGGGAGCGCCGTCGCGACGACCGGAACGCCGCGTTGCCCCGCCCGCCACGCCCGCCTCGGGCGACGACGACCTGCGCGCCGTCCGCGGTGAGGTCGGCGATCACCGCGCCGTGCTCGTCGCGCACCACCGTGCCCACCGGCACGCGCAGGACCTCGTCGGCCCCGTCGGCGCCCCGGCGCAGGTCACCCTCGCCGTGCCGACCGCGCCCCGCCCGCCGGTGCGGGCGGTGGTGGTAGTCCAGCAGGGTCGCCACCCCGGCGTCCGCGCGCACGACGACGTCGCCACCGCGGCCACCGTCACCGCCGTCGGGACGCCCCTTGGGCTCGTAGGGCTGGCGCAGGAAGCTCGTCACCCCGTTGCCACCGGGGCCGCTCCGCACGCTGACCTTGACCTTGTCGACGAACATCGTCTGCAGGGTAGCCGTGCCGGCGGTGCACGCCCGCCCTGGTCGGACCGAGCGCGCTACGCCGCCAGCGCCGCGTGCAGATCGGCGATGAGGTCGTCGGCGTCCTCGATGCCCACCGACAGGCGCACGAGGTCGGCAGGCACCTCGAGCGGCGAGCCGGCCGTGGACAGGTGGGTCATCCGCCCCGGGTGCTCGACGAGGGACTCGACGCCCCCCAGCGACTCGGCGAGGGTGAACACCCGGAAGCGCCGGCAGGACTCGACGGCTGCCTCGGCGTCGTGCATGCGGAACGAGACCATGCCCCCGAAGTCGCGCATCTGGCGCGCCGCCACCGCGTGACCGGGGTGGCCCTCGAGCCCCGGATACAGGACCGTGGCGACCTCGGGCATCTCCTGCAGCGCCGCGACGACCGCGCGTGCGTTGTCGCAGTGCGCGCGCATCCGCACCTCCAGGGTCTTCAGGCCGCGCAGGACGAGGAACACGTCCCACGGCCCGGGCACAGCGCCCACGGCGTTCTGCAGGAACTGGTACTGCTCGGCCAGGTCCGCAGCGCTCGTGACGAGCGCGCCACCGACCACGTCGCTGTGCCCGCCCAGGTACTTCGTGGCCGAGTGCACGACCACGTCAGCGCCGAGGGCGAGGGGCTGCTGCAGCGCCGGGGTCGCGAACGTGTTGTCGACCACCACGAGCGCGTCACGCTCGTGTGCGAACGCGGCGAGCTGGGAGATGTCGAACACCGACAGGAGCGGGTTCGTCGGGGTCTCGATCCACAGCATGCGCGTCTCCGGCCGCCATGCGGCGGCGAGAGCCTCCGGATCCGACAGGTCCACGGGGTCGAACGCCAGCCCCCAGCGGCTGTGGACGCGGGAGAACTGGCGGTAGGTGCCCCCGTACACGTCGTTCGCGAGCACGACGTGGTCGCCGGGCGCGAGCCCGCGCAGGACCGCGTCCCCGGCGGCGAGGCCGCTGCCGAAGGCCAGGCCGTGCGCACCACCCTCGAGGGAGGCGATGGCGGTCTCCAGGGCGTCCCGGGTCGGGTTGCCGCTGCGGGCGTAGTCCCAGCCGGCGTGCTCGCCCACGCCGGTCTGGCGGAACGTGGACGTCTGGTACACCGGCACGATCACCGCACCGGTCCGCGGGTCGGGGTCCTGACCGGCGTGGATCGCGCGGGTGGCGAAGCCGGCACCGTCCCAGCGGCCTGCGTCGCCGGCGGTCATGACTGGTGGGCCTTCATGAGGAAGTCGAGCACGTCCGACCGCGTGAGGACGCCCCGCGGCGCGGGGCCTTCGCAGACGAGCACCGCGGGCGCCTCGGTCGTGAGCACCCCCATGGCGTGGTCCACCGAATCCCGGACGTCGACCATCGGCAGGGGCGGGTCCATCACCTCGCCCACCGCGCGGTCGAGGACCTGGGGGTCGCGGTAGGCCTGGTCCAGCAGCGTGCGCTCGCGGATGGATCCGAGCACGGCGTCGCGGCTGTCGGCCTGCTCACGCCTGACCACCGGCATCTGGCTGACGCCGAACTCGTGCAGGGTGGCGATCGCCGCGCGCACCTGCTCGTCGGGGTGCACGTGGACGATCGGCGGCACCTCGCGGGTGCGCACCTTGAGGACCTCGGCGAGCTTCGCGCCCGCCCCGGCCCGGTCGAGGAACCCGTTGGCCGCCATCCAGTCGTCGTTGAAGACCTTCGACAGGTAGTTGCGCCCGGTGTCCGGCAGCAACGTCACCACGACCGCGTCGACGGGCATGTCCGCCGCGACCTGCAGCGCGGCCCAGGCGGCGGTGCCGGACGAGCCGCCGATGAGGATGCCCTCCTCGCGGGTCAGGCGCCGCGCCGACAGGAAGCTGTCGCGGTCGCTCACGACCACGTAGCGGTCCACGATGGACGGGTCGAAGGTGTCGGGCCAGAAGTCCTCACCGACCCCCTCGGTGAGGTAGGGGTGCACCTGCCCGCCTGCGTAGATCGAACCCTCCGGGTCGGCACCGATGATCTGCACGTCGGGCTTGCGCTCCTTCAGGTAGCGGCCCACGCCGGTGATGGTCCCCCCGGTGCCGACACCGGCGACGAACGCGTCGATGCGCCCGGCGGTCTGCTCCCAGATCTCCGGGCCGGTGGTCGCATAGTGCGCCTGCGGGTTGGCCTGGTTGAAGTACTGGTTCGGCTGGTACGCCCCGGGGATCTCGCGGGACAGGCGGTCGGCTGTCCGGTAGTAGCTGCGGGGGTCATCGGGCTCGACGGCCGTTGGGCAGACGACGACCTCGGCACCGAAGGCGCGCAGCAGGTCGATCTTCTCCTGGCTCATCTTGTCCGGCATGACGAAGACGCACTTGTAGCCGCGGTGCACCGCCGCCATGACGAGCCCGACACCGGTGTTGCCGCTGGTGGGCTCGACGATCGTGCCGCCGGGCTGCAGGTGCCCGTCGCGTTCGGCCGCCGCGATCATGGCGAGGCCGATGCGGTCCTTGACGCTGCCGCCCGGGTTCAGGTACTCGACCTTGGCGAGGATGGTGGGCGGCACGCCGAGCGAGAACCGGTGCAGGCGCACCAGCGGCGTCCGCCCGACGAGCTCCACCAGCGAATCGACCGCGTCCATCGCGTCCTCCTCCTCGTGGACGGGCGCTGCGGGCCCGTCGCGGGCGAGGGTACCGGACGGCGCTGTCAGCCGCCGCGCTCGGTCCGGGCCGGAGACGGTGGCGCTGGAGCCAGGCTGGTCACGCGATCGCGTCCAGTCGCGCGGTGACCCGGTCGGTGACCGCACGCACATCGGCTGGACGGCGCGGCACCGGCTGCACGACCGGGTAGGCGACGACCGCCGCGCCGGCACGGACGATGACCACGCGGTCGGCGAGCAGCGCCGCGGCCTCGACGTCGGCGACCTCGACGGCGACGGTGAGGCCGAGGTCGCCCAGGCCGGCGAGGTCAGCGACCGCGAGGGCTCTGGCGTGCGGGTGGAGGTCGGCATCGACCGGGCCCGTGATGGCGAGCGCCGCCACGCCGACGCGCGCGGCCTGCTGCGCGTGGATGCGCAGCG
>SKPY01000033.1 GCA_007119305.1 Nitriliruptorales bacterium | reverse complement strand
GGCGGCGCGTGCAGGCCGGCAGGCCGCCGCGCTCACTCCCTGGTGAGGATCACCGCCTCGGTCGGAGCGAGGTCGACGGCGCCCGCCACCTGCGCGGCCTCGCGCTGGCGGTCGGTGCCGAAGCGCACCGTCCAGGTGCCCTCGGGCAGGTCGAGGCTTGCGGGCTCGTCGCCGCAGTTGGCGGCCACGACCGCCGCGCCCCGCCGGTAGGCGAGCACGGGCCCGTCATCGGTCAGCCACACGGCCTCGCCGGTGCGCAGGTCCGGGTGCGCCCGGCGCGCTGCGAGCAGGGCCCGGTAGCGGTGCAGCCACGAGTCCTCGTCGGCGCGCTGGACGGCGACGGTGTCGGCGGGCGTGCGCCGGCCGAACGCCAGCCAGGGCTCGGGGGCGGTGGTGAAGCCGTGGCCCGCGCCTGGCTCCCAGGGGATCGGGGTGCGGCAGCCGTCGCGACCTGCGCGCGGGTCGCCGGTGTGCAGCGCGACCGGGTCCTGCGCCTCGGCCAGCGTGAGCTCGCCGTCGGTGAGCCCGAGCTCCTCTCCCTGGAACAAGAACGGCGTGCCCGGCAGGCCCAGCAGCAGGGTCGTCGCCGCCAGCGAGCATGCGCGGCCCAGATCACCGCCGCCGAAGCGCGTCGGCGGTCGGGGCCGGTCATGGCTCGCGAGCACCCAGCTCACCGACCCGGGCGCGACCGCAGCGCCCTCGCGCAGCGCCGTGCGCAGGCGCGCGACGTCCCAGCCGAGGTGCAGCGGCGCGAACCAGAACGACAGGTGCAGCCCGTCGCGGTCCACGACGTAGCGGGCGAGGCGGTCGATGTCGAGCACGTAGACCTCGCCGAGGAGCAGCGCGCCGTACGCGTCGGCGATCTTGCGCCAGCGCCGGTAGACGTCGAGCACCTCGGGCTGGTCCACGTCGTAGATGTGGTCGAGGCTCAGGTGCTCGCTCGTGGTCCCCTGCGGGCTGCGTTGCGGCTCCGCGGCCAGCGGCAAATCCGGGTAGTCGGGGTGCTTCACGAGCATGTGAGCGACGTCGATGCGGAAGCCGTCGACGCCGCGCTCCAGCCAGAAGCGCAGGATCGCGTCGAACTCCGCGGCCACCGCGGGGTTGCGCCAGTTGAGGTCGGGCTGCTCGGGCAGGAACAGGTGCAGCCAGTACTGGCCGGTCGCCTCGTCGTAGGTCCACGCCGGACCGCCGAAGTGGCTCGTCCAGTTGTTGGGGGGCCCGCCGTCGGCTGCGGGGTCGCGCCAGATGTAGTAGTCGCGGTACGGGTTGTCCCGCGACGACCGGGCAGCAGCGAACCACGGGTGGGCGCTCGAGGTGTGGTTGGGCACGAGGTCGATGACCAGGCGCAGGCCGCGTGCGTGCACCGCGGCGACGAGGGCGTCGAAGTCGGCGAGGTCGCCGAAGCGCGGGTCCACGCCGGTGTAGTCGGCGACGTCGTAGCCGTGGTCGTGCATCGGCGAGGGGTAGAAGGGTGTGACCCAGACGAGGTCGACGCCGAGCCACTCCAGGTGGTCGAGGCGCTCGCGTAAGCCCCGCAGATCACCGAGTCCGTCGCCGGTGCCGTCGGCGAACGAGCGCAGGTACACCTCGTAGCCGGTGGCGTCCGCCCACCAGGGCCGCCCCTGCTGCGCAGCCTCGGCGGAGCTGCTCGTTGTCATCGCTGGCCCACCTCATCCGTGGTCGCTGGGAGCGCGCCATCCGGCCGGGATGGCACGAGCGCGCAGGCGTCGTGCCGTGCGCGTGCTGCGAGCCGGCCGCGCGCCTCAGTGCGGCGCCCCGGTTCCGTTGGCCCACGCGACGAGGCCGGTCTCAGCCCAGTGGTACTGGTCGGGGTGCGACGGAACCACCCGCACCGTGAAGCCGTACTCCCCGCTGAGGCCGCAGCGGAACGTGCCCCGGTAGCGGTAGCGGCCGCCGGCCTCCTCCCCGGCAGGGGCGACCTCGAGGATCTCCGGTGTGCGGAGCTGTCCGTCGGCGGTCACGGGCCCGTGCAGGACCTCGACCTTGACGTCGGCCGGCGCGAGGCTGCCGAGCCGGACCGTGACCTCGACGTCGCGCTTGTCGCCGAGCTGCGCGACACGCTGCTCCCCGGCGACCTCCTCGACGCGCACCTCGCCCCACGCTGCCGACGTGGCCCGCTTCCAGGCGGCGAGCTCCCGCACCCTGCGGTAGTCCTCCGCGTTGAGCCGGTCCGCATGCCCCGCGAGGGGCACGTACAGCTGCCGCGTGTACTCCCTGACCATGCGGCTGGCGAGCACGCGCGGGCCGAGGGTGACGAGCGAGCGCCGGACCCGCGCCAGCCACTCGCGGGGCAGGCCGCCCTCGTCGCGATCGTAGAACAGCGGCACGACCGTCCGCTCGAGCAGGTCGAACAGCGACTGGGCGTCGGCGGCGTCCTGTTGCGCCTCGTCGAGGCGGTCGTGGGTGCTGCCGATCGCGAAGCCGTTCGCGCCGTCGTAGAACTCGTCCCACCAGCCGTCGAGGGTCGAGCAGTGCAGCGCGCCGTTGAGCGCGGCCTTCTCGCCGCTGGTCCCGCAGGCCTCGTAGGGGCGGCGCGGGTTGTTCAGCCACACGTCGACGCCCTGGTAGAGGGCCGCGGCGACATCCATGTCGTAGTCCTCGATGAACACCAGCCGGGCCCTCAGCACGGGGTCGCTCTGCGCGAAGTGCACGATCTCGCGGATGATGTTCTTGCCGGTGTCGTCACGGGGGTGTGCCTTCCCCGCGAACACGATCTGCACCGGTCGGTCCGTCGCGGCCAGCAGCGCCCTCAGGCGGTCGGGCTGGCTCAGCAGCAGCGCACCCCGCTTGTACTCCGCGAACCGTCGGCCGAAGCCGATCGTGAGCGCGTCGGGGTCGAACAGCGTGTCCGCCCAGGCGGTCGCCGCGGGGCCCTCGCCCCGGCGTGCCGACTGCGCGCGGACCCACGTGCGCAGGTTGCCCACGAGGCGCTCGCGGGCCCGCGCCCGCGCCCGCCACAGGGCGTCGTCCTCGATGTCGCCGACGCGGTGCCAGGCGTCGGGGTTGTGCGTCCAGTCCGGTGCGAGGTGCCGGTCGTAGACGGCGCGCATCTCCCGGCCGATCCAGGTGGCGCCGTGCACGCCGTTCGTGACGTGGGTGATCGGGATCTCGGCCTCGGGCACGCCGGGCCACAGGCCCGCGAACATCGCCCGGGCCACCTGCCCGTGGAGGCGCGACACGCCGTTCGCGGCCGCCGACAGGCGCAGCGCCATGACCGCCATGTTGAACGAGGGGCCGGCGCCACCCTCCTCGACAGGCTGGCCCAGCGCGAGCAGGCGCTGGAAGTCGACCCCGCACTCCGCGGCGAAGGCCGTGAAGTAGCGCTCCATCAGCTCGCGCGGGAACACGTCGATGCCGGCGGGCACCGGCGTGTGGGTGGTGAACAGCACCGCGGCGCGGGCGCTCTCGATCGCCTCGGGGAACTCGAGCCCGGCACCAGCCACGAGCCGGCGGATGCGCTCGAGCTGGAGGAAGCCGGCGTGACCCTCGTTCGAGTGGTACAGCTCCGGCTCCCAGGCCAGCTCGCCGAGCTCGACGGCGACGTCGAGGGCCTTCATGCCCCCGATCCCGAGGACGATCTCCTGGCGCAGGCGATGCTCGACGTCGCCGCCGTAGAGGCGGTCGGTGACGACGCGGTCCTGCGGCGCGTTCTCGGGGAGGTCGGTGTCCACGAGCAGCAGGGGGACACGGCCGACCCGAGCGCGCCAGATCTGGCAGACCACGGCGCGGTCCTCGAGGCGGATGGTGAACGTGACCGGCACCTCGTCGCGCTCGAGGCGGCGCAAGGGCAAGTTGTGGGGGTTCAGGTCCGGGTAGTGCTCCTGCTGCCACCCGTCGGCGTCGAGGAACTGGCGGAAGTAGCCGTGCCGGTAGAGCAGGCCCACACCGACGAGGTCGAGCCCGAGGTCGCTGGCCGCCTTGAGGTGGTCCCCCGCGAGCACGCCGAGGCCGCCGGAGTACGTCTGCATCGCCGCGGTGAGGCCGAACTCCGGGGAGAAGTAGGCCACCCTGGGTGGCCGGGGATCGAAGCTCTGGGCCCAGCGGTCCTCCGCCAGGTAGCGCTCGAGGGCCTCGTCGGCCTGGACGAGCCGGGCGACGAACGTGGCGTCGGCCGAAAGCGCCGCCAGGCGGTCCGGCGACAGCCGTCCGAGCAGGGCGATCGGGTTGCCCCCCACCTGCTCGTACAGGTCCGGGTCGGTCCAGCGGAACAGGTCCTGGACGCTGGGCTCCCAGGCCCACCGCAGGTTGCGCCCGAGCTTCGCGAGCGCAGCGATCCGCGGGGGCAGGGTGGGGCGAACACGGAACGTGCGCAGGGCTTTGACCACGCGTGCAAGCCTCTCGTTCGCGAGCGGGTGCGCGACCCGCAGGGGCGCGTAAGCGCTTGCACTGTAACGTCGGCCGCCCGCGACGGCACATAAGGCCGGAGCGGGCTACGCCGAGGCCACCTGCGTCGGGCACGGGCCGGTGGAGCCCCGGACGACGAGCTCGGGACGGAACAGGTACTCGCCTCGTTGCGGGGACCTCGTGCCCTCGAGCTCGGCCACCAGCAGGTTGGCCGCGGCGGCCCCCAGCGCACGCACGGGCTGACGCAGGGTCGTGAGCGGCGGATCGGTGTAGGGGGCGAGGAGCATGTCGTCGTAGCCCACCACGGAGACGTCCCCGGGGACGTCGAGCCCCCGCTCCCTGGCGGCGCGGACGGCGCCCAGCGCCATGACGTCGCTGCCCGCCAGCAGGCCGGTCACGCCGAGATCCAGCAGATGGTGCGCGGCCAGGTGACCGCCTTCGACCGTGAAGACGGTCTCCGCGATCAGGTCGTCGTCCGCGCCGCGCCCCAGCCGCTCGATGCCCTGGCAGTAGCCAGCCACCTTGCGCTGGGTGGTCACGTAGCGCCGCGGGCCGCACGCGAAGCCCATGCGCCGGTGGCCGAGGTCGGCCAGGTGACGCACCGCCAGCTCTGCGGCCGCGCCGTCATCAGCCGAGACGCACGGGACGTCGAGGCCCGCCACGGGGCCGTTCACGAGCACGAGCGCGGCACCGCCTGCCACGACACGCGCGTAGTGCGCGTGGTCGGCGGTGGTGTCCGCGTTGAGCCCCGAGACCAGCACCACCCCGGCCGCGCCGCGTTCGGTGAGCACCGTGAGGTGGTCGGTCTCCTGGGTCCCTTCCAGCGTGGCCGAGCAGATCACCGACGTGAAGCCGTGGCGGGTGAGCTGTCCTTCGATGGCCTGCGCGAAGGCCGGGAACACCGGGTTGTCCAACTCGGGGACGAGGATGCCCACGAACGGCCGCTTGGCCGTTACCGGGCCCAGACCGGGGGGCTCGTAGCCGAGCCCGTCGAGCGCCGCGAGCACCGCACGACGCGTGCGGTCGGCGACCCCGGGCCGCCCGTTCACGACCCGGCTCACCGTCGCTTCGCTCACCCCCGCCCGCTGCGCGACATCCCGCAGTCTCGGCCTCATCTGCCGATCCTACCGTACGTGCAAGGAGTTGCAAAAACCGACAAATGTCTTGCAGGAACGTTGCGCTACACTACCCCTTGGAGTGGCCTGCGACTGCGCTCGTAGGCACAGTCCACTGCGCCTCCGTCAACCGCTCTAACTCCTGCGATCGCCGCTGAGGGCCCATCGGACCTCGGGGTCAGGACCAATGGGGGGTGCGGTCCGGAGCGCCCCCGAGGCAGGCTTGCAATACTTTGCACCTTCGAAAGGAAACCTGACATGCATGCGCGCTTGAAGTTCTTCGCATTCTTCGCGTTGTTCGCGCTGCTCATCGCTGCGTGCGCACCCGACGAGCCGGCGGCGCCGGTGGACGAGGAGACGCCCGAGGAGGAGCCCGTAGACGAGGAACCTGAGGAAGAACCCGAAGAGGAGCCGGTGGACGACGAGGACGAGCCCGTCGTCCGCGCAGAGGCCGACCTGGTGATCTGGGCCGACGACACGCGCACTCCCGCGCTGCAGCCCTTCGCGGACGAGTTCGGCGCCGCCAACGAGGTCGAGGTCGCGGTCCAGGAGCTCGGCTTCGGCGACATCCGCGACGGCCTGGTCGTCTCGGGCCCGGCCGGCGAGGGCCCCGACATCATCATCGGCGCCCACGACTGGCTCGGCGAGCTCGTCGAGAACGGGGTGGTGGCCCCCATCGACCTGAGCGGCGTGGAGGGCGACCTCGAGGAGGTGGCCGTGCAGGCCTTCACCTTCGACGGCCAGACCTACGGCGTGCCCTACGCACTGGAGAACGTCGCGCTGTTCCGCAACACCGACCTCGCGCCCGACGTGCCGGCGACGTGGGAGGAGCTCGAGGAGACCGCCCTGGCGCTGCAGGAGGACGGCGAGGTCGAGCAGGGCGTCGTGTGGCCTGCCGAGCCCGCCGACCCCTACCACAACTACCCCGTCGTCACCGCCCACGGCGGCTACGTCTTCGGCATGCAGGACGACGGCACCTACGACCCGTCCGACCTCGGCATCGACAGCGAGGGTGGACTCGAGGCCGCGCGCCACTTCGGCGAGATGATCGAGCGTGGGGTGCTGTCCCCCGACATCACCTACGAGCTCATGATCGAGTTCTTCGGCGGCGGCGACGCGGCCTACGCGATCACCGGCCCGTGGGCGATGCGCGACTTCGACACCGCGGGTGTGCCCTACGAGGTCACGCCCATCCCCGACATCGCCGGCGGCACGCCGCAGCCGTTCGTGGGGGTGCAGGGGTTCATGGTCAGCGCGTTCGCGGAGAACGAGCTGCTCGCGAACACCTTCGTGCTCGACTACATGACGACCACCGACGCGCAGCTGGCGATGTTCGAGGCCGACGCGCGGCCGCCGGCGCTCACGGCCGCCTTCGAGGAGGTCGCCGACGACCCGAACATCGAGGGCTTCGGCGAGGCCGGCGCCGCCGGCGTGCCGATGCCGGCGATCCCCGAGATGGCATCGGTCTGGGAGGCCTGGACCGACGCGTACGAGCTCCTCTACGAGGGCGCGCTGGAGCCCGAGGAGGCGTTCGAGCAGGCCGCCGAGCAGATCCGCGGTCTCATCCAGTAGCCTGCCAGCGTCAACGGAACGAAAGACGCGACGTGACGGACACGCAGGCGCCGGGCTCTGGGCTGCACAGCCCGGGGTCCGGCCCTGGGGGTCTCGCGGCGGACATCCGCCGGGGGACGCATCCCCTGAGCCGGTTCGGCGACACCCTCGTCGGGATCGTCGTGAAGCTGGCGCTGCTGTCGTTCGTGAACGGCGCCGCCATCTACATGATCGTGCGGATGGTGACGCTCGGGGCCCCCTGGTGGGGCCTCGCCCTCACGGCGGCCGCGACGCTCGTCCTGAACGTCGTCTACCTCGGCAAGGGCGCCCTGCCCCTCAAGTACCTGGTGCCGGGGACGCTGTTCCTGCTGATGTTCCAGGTCTTCCCGTTCGCCTACACCTTCTACATCGCGTTCACGAACTACGGGATGGGCCAGATCCTCACGCAGGAGCAGGCCATCGAACGGATCGAGCGCGTCTCGATCCGGCCGCTGCCAGACGCCCCCCGCTTCGACGCGGTGCCGTTCGCCGACGGCGACGACCTCGCGCTGCTGCTCACGAGCGCGGACGGGGAGGTGTTCCTCGGGCATCCCGCTGACGGCCTCATCCCCGTCGACGAGCTCGACGTCGAGACCGTCGACGACCGCATCGTCGCCGCCGACGGCTACGAGCGGCTGAGCCTGGGCGCGGCGCAGGACCGTATCGACGCCTTCACCGATCTGCGCATCCCCATCGACGAGGGCGAGATCGAGCTCGTGTCGCTCACGAGTGCCACGCTGCGTGAGCAGACGCGCATTTGGGACCCCGAGACGGAGACCCTCGTCGACAGGCTCACCGGCGACGTGTACGCGCCGTCCGACCGGGGCCGCCTCGTCAACGTCGACGATCCCGCTGACCGGCTGTCGCCCGGCTGGCGCGTCGTCGTGGGGACCGAGAACTTCGTCCGGGCGTTCACGACCGATGCCATCCGCGGTCCCTTCCTGCGCGTCGTCGTGTGGACCTACCTGTTCGCGTTGCTGTCAACGGTGGCGACGTTCACGCTCGGGCTGCTCCTTGCGATCACGCTCAACGATCCCAGGGTCCGGGGTCGGCGGTTCATCCGGTTGGCGATGATCGTCCCCTATGCCCTGCCGACGTTCATGACCGCGCTCATCTGGCGGGGGATGATGAACCGGCGCTTCGGCGTGATCAACGAGCTGCTCGGGGCGCAGATCCCGTGGCTCAACGATCCCACGATGGCCCGGGTCTCGGTCGTGCTCGTGAACCTGTGGTTCGGGTTCCCGTACATGTTCCTGCTGTGCTCCGCGGCCCTGCAGTCCATCCCCGACGATCTCTACGAGGCCGCGTCCGTCGACGGCGCCTCCGGGTGGGGTCGCTTCCGGCGGATCACCCTGCCGCTGCTGCTCGTCGCCATGGCCCCCGTCCTCATCGCGACCTTCGCGTTCAACTTCAACAACTTCAACATCATCTACCTGCTGACCGGCGGCAACCCACCGATCGCCGGTGCCGCCACGCCGGTCGGGCACACCGACATCCTCATCAGCTACACGTTCCGCATCGCGTTCGAGACCGGGGCCGGACAGGACTTCGGACTCGGCGCGACCGTTGCGATCATGACCTTCCTGATGGTGGCGGTCATCGCCGCCGTCTCCTTCCGATGGGTGGCCCCGCTCGAGGAGGTCAACCGATGAGCAGCGCACAGCGGCAAGGAAGCAACCCATGACCCAGCTGCGGCCGACCTCCGTCGACGCCCCAGTCGAGCATGAGCCGCCGCAGCCACCTGCGGCCGCCCCGCCCTCGGTCTGGTATCGCCCCCTGAGGTGGCTGCGCGAGCTCGGCTGGCGCTACGCCGTCGTCGCCCTCGCGCTGGGCTTCGCGCTCTTCCCCGCGGTGTGGGTCGTGTCGGCGTCGTTCAACCCCACCGGCAGCATCGCCGCCCAGCAGCTGATCCCCGACCCCATCAGCACCACGAACTTCGAGCAGCTGTTCGCGACGAACTTCTGGCGCTGGTTCCGCAACTCGATGGTCGTCGGGACCGCCACCGCGGTGGGCTCGGTGTTCCTGTGCGCGCTCGCGGCCTACGTCTACAGCCGCTTGCGCTTCGCAGGGCGCCGCCCGACGCTGCTCGGCCTCCTCGTGCTGCAGATGCTGCCCCAGTTCATCGCCATCATCGCGATCTTCCTCATGATGGTCTCCATCGGCCGCTACTTCCCGGAGCTGGGGCTGAACACCCACATCGGGCTCATCATGGTCTACCTGGGCGGGGCGCTCGGGTTGAACACGTGGCTGATGAAGGCCTTCTTCGACACCGTGCCGATCGACCTCGACGACGCCGCGAAGGTCGACGGCGCGAGCCACGTGCAGGTGTTCTTCACGATCATCCTGCCGCTGGCCGTGCCCATCCTGGCCGTCATCACCCTGCTGTCGTTCATCCTCTCGCTGAACGACTTCATGGTGCAGCGGGTGCTGCTCACCGAGGACGCCCAGTACACCCTGCCGGTGGGCCTGTACCTGTTCGTGTCGGAGAACTACGGGCAGCGCTGGGGCCCCTTCGCCGGGGGCGCGCTCATCGCCGGGGCACCGATCGTCGTCCTGTTCCTGTTCCTGCAGCGCTACATCACCTCGGGCCTCCTCGGCGGCGCGGTGAAGGGCTGAGGGCAGCGCAGCACAGGCAGCACTTGCGGACACACACGCTGGGATGCGCATGCACCGCTTGAACCAACCGCACCACGACGGCTCGGAACGCTACGTCGCCGAAACCGCACCCGACCTCGGCGACGTCGTCACCGTGTGGGCTCAGGTGCCGGAGGGCGCGGGCGTCGACGAGGTGCAGGTCCGCACCACCCCCGACGCCGAGCCCTCCTGGGCCACCGCCGAGCGGGTCTCCTCGCAGCGGGGTTGGGACTGGTGGCGCGCCGACATCGCGGTGACCAACCCGCTCACGAACTACCGGTTCCTGCTGCACGGATCCGGCGGCTACCGCTGGCTGACAGCCGCGGGGACGACCGACTGGGACCCGCCCGACGCGACCGACTTCCGCCTGTCGGCGCACCCGTCGCCGCCCGCCTGGGCGCTCGACGCCGTGTGCTACCAGGTCTTCCCCGACCGGTTCGCCCGCGCCGGACGCGACAAGCCCTGGCCGCCGTGGGCGCTGCCCACCGAGCGCTGGGAGGAACCCCCACGCAGCGGCGGTGACGCCGCCATGCACCAGCTCTACGGCGGGGACCTCGACGGGATCAGCGCGCGGCTCGACCACATCGCCGACCTCGGCTGCAACCTGGTCTACCTCACCCCGTTCTTCCCGGCCGAGTCGAACCACCGCTACAACGCGACGTCCTTCGACGAGGTCGACCCGGTGCTCGGCGGCGACGCGGCGCTCGTGCGCCTGTCCGAGGCGCTGCACGACCGCGGCATGCGCCTGATCGGCGACCTCACCCTCAACCACTGCGGCGACGGCCATCGCTGGTTCCGCACCGCGCAGGCGGAGCCCACCTCCCCTGAAGCCGGCTACTTCTTCTTCGATGACTCCCCCGCGGGCTATCGCTCCTGGCTCGACGTGCCCACCCTGCCGACGTTCGACCTGCGCAACGAGCAGCTGCGGCGCCAGCTCGTCGAGGGCCCCGAGTCGGTCGCGGGGCGCTGGCTGCAGCCCCCGTACAACCTCGACGGGTGGCGCATCGACGTCGCGAACATGGTCGGCCGGCACGGCGCCATCGACGAGAACGCCACCGTGGCGCGCACCATGGCTTCGACCATGCGCGCCCTCCGGCCCGACAGCCTCCTGCTCGCCGAGCACGCCCACGACGCCTCCGCCGACCTCGACGGGTCCGGTTGGCACGGCACGATGTACTACGCGGGCTTCACCCGTCCGGCGTGGTTCTGGCTCGGCCAACCGAACCCGGAGGTCGACCTGTTCGGCATGCCGGTCCCGCTGCCGCGCTTCTCCGGGCACACGGCCGCACGCACCGTCGACGCGTTCCGCGCGGCGATCCCCTGGCGCTCGTACGCGCACAGCCTCATGCTGCTCGACTCGCACGACACCGCCCGCTTCCGCACGGTCAGCGGCTCGGCCGAGCGCGCGCTCGTGGGCGCGGCGTGGATGCTGACCGCACCGGGGATCCCGATGCTGTTCATGGGCGACGAGCTGGGGCTCGAAGGCGCCCACAACGAGGACACCCGCAAGCCGATGCCCTGGGACGAGCGCCGCTGGGACCGCACCACCCTGGCGGCCTACCGGGACCTGATCCACCTGCGCAGGCGGCACAGCGCCCTGCGCCGCGGTGGCTTCCGCTGGGCGCACGTCGGCGCGGACGTCCTCGTCTACCTGCGCGAGCATCCCGACGAGCGCCTGCTGGTGTGGCTGTCCCGCGCGCCGCACGAGCCGGTGCGTCTGCCGGCCGGCCTGCTCGAGGCCGACCACGCCGAAGCGCTGCTCGACGGCGACGACCTGCACGCCACCGACGGCGCGCTCGCGCTCCCGGGCGACGGGCCCGCCTACACCGTCTGGCGACTCGATCCTGCGCCATAGCTGCGAGCGAGACTCGGCGCTCGCCCTGCCGGTGTGCACGAGGGCGAGCACCCGCTCGTCGTCGAGACGCGCTCGAAGGCCAGGAGGGTGTCACCCGCCGCGACGTCCCGATAGGCGCCGTGGACGAGCGCGGCTGCTCCGCACGCAGCGCGTTCAGGGTGGCGACGTGGTCGGCGACCCCCTCGTGCCTGCCAGAGTGGGCGCAGCGTCGTCGCAGCGACGACGCGTGTGTGACACACGACCTGCGTGGGGTAGGGCTATTTGCACCGCGCTCAGCCCGGTAGGGTCGAGGCAAGACTGACGCACGAGGCGGAAGGACACGACAGTGGCCGCGAGGAGCCCGCTCAAGAACCGCGTGCAGATCCAGAAGATCAGCCCGATGGTCGACTGCGGGCGGTACGCCGCAAAAGCCGTCGCCGGCGACGACGTGGTCGTGGGCGCGGACGTCTTCCGCGAGGGCCACGACAAGATCGCCGCGGTCGTGCGCTACCGGGGGCCCAGCGACAGCGGCTGGCGGGAGGCCCCGCTGCGCCTGGACACCAACGACCGCTGGTACGGCCACTTCCACGTCGACGAGATGGGACCGTGGCGCTACCACGTGCTCGGGTGGACGGACCACTACGCGTCGTGGCTCGACGGGCTCACCAAGAAGCATGCCGCGGGTCAGCGCGACCTGGACCCGGAGCTCGAGGAAGGCGCCCTCCTGCTCGAGCGCCGCAAGCGCCTGCCCAAGGCAGCCAGGCAGGTGTGCGACGAGGTCATCGCGCTGCTGCGCGGCGACGCGGGGCTCGATGACAAGGTGGCGGCCGCCGTCGACCCGGATCTCGTCGCCCTGCTCGAGCGCCACCCCGAGCGCCTCGACGCGACCCAGAGCAGGCCCGACCTGCCGCTGTGGGTCGATCGTGAACGGGCCCGCTTCTCCGCCTGGTACGAGATGTTCCCGCGCTCCGAGGGCGCGACGGAGACGACGAGCGGCACGTTCGCCGAGGCGGCCAAGCGCCTTCCTGCGATCGCCGACATGGGCTTCGACGTGGTCTACCTGCCGCCGATCCACCCGATCGGTCGCACCGGGCGCAAGGGTCGCGGGGGTCCCCACGACCTTGCTCCCGGACCCGATGACCCGGGGGTGCCCTGGGCCATCGGCAGCGAGGCGGGAGGCCACACCGCAGTTCACCCGGACCTGGGCACCATCGATGACTTCGACGACTTCGTAGGTGAGGCGCGACGGTTCGGCCTCGAAGTGGCGCTCGACTTCGCCATCCAGTGCTCACCCGATCACCCCTGGGTCCGGGAGCACCCCGAGTGGTTCAAGCACCGCCCGGACGGCTCGATCGCCTATGCCGAGAACCCGCCGAAGAAGTACCAGGACATCTACCCCATCGACTTCGACACGGAGGACGCCGAGGGGCTGTGGAACGAGCTACGCCACGTGGTCGAGTTCTGGATGGACCACGGCGTCAAGATCTTCCGCGTGGACAACCCGCACACCAAGGCGCTGCCGTTCTGGGAGTGGCTGATCGCCGAGATCCGCGTGGACCACCCGGAGACGATCTTCCTCGCGGAGGCGTTCACGCGGCCGAAGATGATGCAGACGCTGGCGAAGCTGGGCTTCAACCAGAGCTACACCTACTTCGCGTGGCGCAACACCAAGCACGAGCTGACGGACTACACCGTCGAGCTGGCCCACGGCGGGATGGTGGACTACTACCGCCCGAACTTCTGGCCCAACACCCCTGACATCCTCACCGAGTACCTGCAGCACGGCGGGCGCCCCGCCTTCAAGATCCGCCTCGTGCTGGCTGCCATGCTGTCGCCGTCGTACGGCATCTACTCGGGCTACGAGCTGCGCGAGAACGAGCCGCTCCACGAGGGCAGCGAGGAGTACTACGAGAGCGAGAAGTATCGGTACAAGCCCCGCGACTGGAACCGCCCGGACTCCCTCGCGCCCTATATCACGCGGGTGAACCGCATCCGCCACGAGCACCGCGCGCTGCACGATCTGCGCAACGTGTGGTTCCACCACATCGCCAACGAGCAGCTGATCTGCTTCTCCAAGGTGGCTCCCGGCCGCACCGAGCCCATCCTCGTCATCGTGAACCTCGATCCGCACCACGCACATGAGGCCACGACGTGGTTGGATCTCTGGCAGCTCGGCCTGGAGCACGCCGGCCCGTACGAGGCCCACGATCTCATTACCGACACGACCCACATCTGGCACGGCCCGGAGAACTACGTCAGGCTGGATCCCGATGTCGAGCCCGCTCATGTGCTGAGCCTGCGGGCCCTGTGACCCGCAGCCGTCCCGCGATGCCCGAAGGAGCAAGGGCCAACACATGACGCTTCCGCACGACCCGCTCTGGTACAAGTCAACGGTCTTCTACGAGGTGCTGACCCGCGGCTTCTTCGATTCGAACAACGACGGCAGCGGGGACTTCCAGGGGCTCATCGAGAAGCTCGACTACCTGCAGTGGCTGGGTGTCGACTGTCTGTGGCTCGTGCCGTTCTACGACTCGCCGCTGCGCGACGGCGGCTACGACATCAGCGACTACTACGC
>SKPY01000419.1 GCA_007119305.1 Nitriliruptorales bacterium | reverse complement strand
GGGGCGAGCGCTGCGGGGTCGCCGGCCGTGGCGGGCGTCCGCAGGCCCGGCATGCGGCCCTCCGCGGTGGCGACGCCGGCGATCACCACCGCGGCGCCGGCGAACAGGTTCCACGTCACCGGTTCGGCGAGCGCGACGACGCCGAGCGTCACCGCGACGACCGGGATGAGGTAGGTCACCATCGACGCGCTGGTGGCGCCCGCGTCCGTGACGAGACGGTAGTAGAGGAGGTAGGCCGCTCCCGTCCCGAACGCGCCAAGCAGGAGCCCGCTGGCCACCACGGACGGCGACAGCGTCACGGGCGTGCGGGCCACCACCGGGGCGAGCAGGGTGAGCAGCGCCGCGGCCATGGTGATCTGGGCGGCGGCGAGCACCATCGGCGGGTAACGGCCCGCGACGAAGCGGCGGGTGTAGACGAACGCCGTGCCGTAGCAGGCGCTCGCGCCGAGGCAGGCCAGCTGCCCTGGCAGCGAGCTCGTCAGCGGGTTCTGGTCCCAGGGACCCACGATGAGCACGACACCGGCGAAGCCGATGAGCAGCCCGACGGCCCGCAGGCGGTGCAGCCGCTCCTCCGGCAGCGCGGCGGCGGCGAACGCCATCGTGAACAGCGGTGTCGTCCCGTTCAGCACGCCCGCAAGCCCGCTCGTGATGCGCTGCTCGCCCCAGCCGATCAAGAAGAAGGGGACGATGTTCGCGACGATCCCGAGCACCGCCAGGTGCGCCCACACCCGGCGTTCCCGCGGCAGGCGCAGACGCCGCAGCCGCACGATGAGCAGCAGGACCGCGGCGGCGGTGACGAGGCGGACGAGCACGATCTGGATGGGCGCGAGCCCCTCGAGGGCGATCTTGATGAGCGTGAAGCTCGAGCCCCAGATCAGCGCGAGCAGGCCCAGCCGGGCGAGGCTGCCCCGGCTCATCGCCGCTGCGGTCCGCGCGCCGTGGCGCCGGCGCGCAGCCGGGTCGCCATCCAGCCCGTCACCGCCGCGACGATCTCGGCCTGGACCGCGCCGGCGCTGCGCCCGTCGCGGACCCGCACCTCGAAGCCGTGATCGGCGGCCCGCACCACGTGCACGTCGTGGTCCGCACGGGCGAGGCCCGCGCGCCGCTCGCGCTCCAGCAGGTCGAGGTCGCACAGGCGGTCCCGGTCGCCCGACACGAACAGGATCGGCCCGGTCAACAAGGGCCAGTGCGCCGTGCGCAGCCGGTCCGGCCGGCCCGCAGGGTGCAGCGGGTAGCCGAGGAGGCACAGCCCAGCGCACGGCTCACCCTGCGCGGCCAGGTGCGAGGCGACGCGGCCGCCCAGCGACCGCCCCCCGATGACGAGGGGGCGCCCGCCGAGCAGGCCGCGCAGGTGTGCGAGCACGTCCCGGTAGGTGGTCTCGAGCCGAGTCATCGGGTCGGGACGCCTGCGCCCCGCCTGCGCGTAGGCGAAGTTGAACAGCGCGACGGGGTGCCCCCGCTGGGCGATCCCTGCGGCGATGGCGCGCAGCACCGGCTGGGTGCGGTCGCTGCCCGCTCCGTGCGCCAGCACCGCGCCGGGCGCGCCGGGGTCCACCTGCGGCCACCAGATGACCGCGCTCGTGACCGTGCCGGCCTCCGGCCACCGCAAGGGGATGCGGACATGCTGTGTTGCCACGGACGACACGGACGGGACTCCCGGCGGTACGGGCAGGGCGGCAGTCGATAGTAGCGTCACCGGCGGGCGGCATGGCCCCGCACCCCGGCCGACCCGTGACGCGCCGCACGCACGGCCCGAGCCCGCGCACATCCGCCTGCGAGCACGCGGCGCGCAGGGCGGCACGCTACCGTCTTGGTATGCCTTCGCCACCCCGCCCGCGGCGGCACGTGTCCGGGTGGGCCGTCGTGTCCGCCCTCGTCGCGCTCGCCCTCGCGTACCTGGCCGTGACGGGCTTCCAGGTGTGGCGTGCAGGCATCCCTGACGGGGTCGGGCACGCGGACGCGATCGTGGTGCTCGGCGCCGCCCAGTACGACGGCGTCCCCTCGCCCGCCTTGCAGCAGCGGCTCGACCACGCCGTCGGGCTGTACCGCGACGACGTCGCGCCGATCGTCGTCGTGACCGGTGGCTACCGGCCCGGCGACCGCTTCACCGAGGCGACGGCCGCCGCGACCTACCTCCACCAGCACGGCGTCCCGGATCCCGCGATCCGGCGCGAGGTCCAGGGCCGCAACACGTGGGAGCAGCTCGCTGCCACCGCGCGCTTCCTGCAGGTTGAGGGCGTCACCCAGGTCGTCCTCGTGTCGCATCCGGCGCACGCCCGCCGGGTGCAGCTCGTGGCCCGGGAGGTGGGCCTCGAGCCCAGCGTGTCTGCCACGCCCGGCCGCCACGATCCCGGTCAGATCCTGCGCGAGACGGTCGCGATCGCCGTCGGGCAGATCATCGGCTTCCGCCGCCTGGCCAACCTCAAGCCCACCATGCCGCCGTAGCGGGACGACGACCTGCCGGGCCGCAGCCCGCCAGCCGGCGAACCGGTATCGTCCAGCGGCACACGCGACGACGAGGAGGAGGCCACGGTGCGCCAGCAGCCAGGCGAGCAGACGGGCGTCGGCACCCGGGCGGTGTGGAGCGGGGAGCACGACGGCTGGGAGGGCAGCACCCAGGTGCCGATCGCCCGCAGCGTCGCGTTCGGCTACGACGACGTGGACGAGTGGCTCGCGGTCGGGCGGGGGCAGGCGCGCGGCCACATCTACTCCCGCAACACCAACCCGACGGTGGCGGCGCTGGAAAACAAGGTCCGCGCGCTCGAGGACGCGGCCGCCGCGACGGGCTTCGCCTCCGGGATGGCCGCGATCAGCAACACGTTCTTCGCGCTGCTGGCGCCTGGCACCCGGGTGGTCTCGATCAAGGACAGCTACGGCGGCACGAACAAGCTGTTCACCGAGTTCCTGCCGCGCTTCGGCATCGACGTGGCGCTCTGCGACACGACCGACCACGAGGCGCTCGAAGCGGCGCTCGCGCAAGGCTGCGACCTGCTCTACCTCGAGACGCCGACGAACCCGACGCTGAAGCTCGTCGACATCGCACGGCTCAGCGCCGCCGGTCATGCCGCCGGCGCGGTCGTCGTCGTGGACAACACGTTCGCGACACCGGTCAACCAGCAGCCGCTGGCGCTCGGCGCCGACCTCGTCGTGCACAGCGCGACCAAGTTCCTCGGCGGGCATGCGGACGCGCTCGGGGGGGTGGCGTGCGGCCGGGCCGACCTCGTGCGCCGCATCTACCACTTCCGGGAGATCACGGGCGCCGCGCTGGACCCCGGCGCCGCCTACCTGCTCCTGCGCGGCCTCAAGACGCTGCATCTGCGCATCGCCCACCAGAACGACAGCGCCCTGCGGATCGCCCGCTGGCTGAGCGCCCACCCGGCGGTCACGGGGGTGCACTACCCCGGCCTCGAGGACCACCCGCAGCACGACCTCGCCCAGCGCCAGATGTGCGGCTTCGGCGGGGTGCTGTCGTTCAGCGTGCGCGGGGAGCTCGACGGGCTCCGCACGTGCCTGCCCCGGCTGAGGCTCGCGCACCGCGCGGCGAACCTCGGCGCGGTCGAGACCATCGCGGGTCCCCCGGCCACGACCAGCCACGTCGAGTGCACCGCCGAGGAGCGGGCTGCGATGGGCATCCCCGAGGGCCTCATCCGCTACTCCGTCGGCATCGAGGACACCGACGACCTGATCGCCGACCTCGCCGGCGCGCTCGACAGCCTCGAGCCGTGACACGCCCCGGCCGCGGCAGCCTACGCCCGTGAGAACCCGTCCACCGCCCGGCTACGACGACCTGCTCGCCGACCTCGAGCGGGGCGGCTGCGCGGTGTGCCGGGCCAGCGCCCGCACCGCGCGCAAGTACCTCGCGAACATGCTGGCAGAAAGCGTCAACGACCCGAGCATGCGCGCACAGTGGCGAGCGGCGCACGGGCTGTGCCAGGACCACACGTTCCTGCTGCTCGAGCTGGCGCGCACCGACGGCCAGGCCGTCGCGCTGCTCTACCGGGACCTGCTGCGCCACCTTCGCGCCGAGGCGGAGCGCAGCGCGGGCCCGCGCTGGTGGCGGG
>SKPY01000500.1 GCA_007119305.1 Nitriliruptorales bacterium | reverse complement strand
CTCGCACCACTGCCGGTAGGCCGGGGGAGCCACCTCGCTCGGCTTGATCTCGCTGCGCCCGCCCCAGAAGACGTTCGTGTAGAGCACCGGGATGCCGACCGCCTCGAGGTGGGCGTCGATCGCCGCCTTGTGCGCGAGGACGCGGTCCTTCTCGGTGCCGTGGGCGACGCCCATGACGTTCACGTCCGAGAACTCGGGACCGCCCTCTCGCCAGTACGCATGCGTCATGCAGTGGTGCCGGCCCACTTCCTGGCCGGCGCGCAGCTCCTGCCCCTCGGGCACGCGCCAGTGGAACAGGGCGTTGTAGCGGGTCACCCGCGTGCCGTCGGTGTGCTTCTTCACGTGCTCCAGGAACGTCGAGAACCGACCCACGAGCCCCCGCTCGTCGAGCGACTCGGCGACGGCGAAGAAGTCCTCGAGGGTCTCGCCGGCCTCCGCGGCGCGCGGCACCCACAGGTCCGGCCGCAGCTCCTCGGGGGAGAACTCGCGCTTGAGCGCCATCACCACTCGCCACTCGCGCTCGGAGAGGTCGACGACCTCGGTGTCCTGCACGCGCCCAGGCTCGTCGGTCTTGTCGCCCGGCTCGACCGTGCGGCGCCGGACATGTCCGACCCCCAGGGTGAACAGCTTCTTGGCCGGCAGCAGCTTGAAGGCGTACGCCCCGACCTGCTCGGCGAGGTAGCGGCAGTGGGCGTCCATGTCGAAGGGCCGCGGCACCTTGACGGTCGTCCACAGCTTGTAGTCGCTGCCGGGCGTCTCGTGGTCGGTCGTGCGGGTCACGACGTGCCCGGTGAACGGGTCCTCGGCGAACATGAAGTCGAAGGCGTCCTTGATGCGCTCCGCGGGCACCTTCCACGCGACGAGCGCGCCGGGCGCGAGGCTCGTGGTCAGCAGCGTCTGTCGCACCCGTCGGATCGTGCCTGTCTCGAGCATCGCGGTGATGCGTTCGATGACCGTGTCGAGGTCGACCCCTGAGGCCTCTGCGATGGCGAGCACGGGGTTGCGCACGAAGCCCTGCACCCGGTCTTCGGAGACCGCCAGGATGCGCGCGTTCACCGGATCGTCGACGTTGGCGGGCACGGTGGAGATCGGCATGGGGCCGAGTGTAGGGCGCCGTGCAAACCTCGCCGACGAGAAGCGGCAGGCGAGCGGGTCTCGTCAGCTCCGGACCTGCTCGGGGACGCCGTCGACCTCGCGGGCGAAGTCGCGGGCCCACTGCGCCGCGGCCGCACGCCTCGCACACCGGTTGACATGCCTCGAGGACGTTTGCGAAGGTGATCGTGGCGGCCCGGAGCCAGGGGGCAGCGGACCGCTGGCTCCTCTCCCGGTCGCCTTGCACCGCCGTCGATCACGGGGAGGGAGCAGCATGGACGCAGCATACGTAACCCGGTGGGCCGGTACCGTGCCCGGGCGAGAGGCCCAGGCCCTCGCGGTCCTTGAGGAGTCGCTCGAGTTCTGGGGCAAGCAGGCGGCAGATGGCAAGTGCGACCCGCCGCAGGTGTACGGGGCGCCGAACGGCGCCGGCATGAAGATCGTCCACGGCGACCGCGACCAGCTCGCGGCGCTGGTCGCCAGCGACGAGTACAGCCGGATCCTCACCAAGGTGCAGCACGTCGCCGACGCCTGGGACTTCAACATCTGGCTGACCGGCGAGGCGCTGAACGAGCAGCTGAAGCAGTGGATGACGATCGGCAAGGAGATGGGCGTCATCCGCTGACGCGGAGCCATGCCGCCTGGAGGTCGCGGCGACGGAAGGCCCACGCCGACGGCTCCGCCGGTCAGGTCGATGGCTACCATCACGACTGCGGCGGGGACGTCGATCGCTGGGACGAACGCGAGCCAGACGGCCACACCCGCTGGGGCGGCCAGCAGCACGACTGAGGGGACGCGCTCAAGGGCCCAGGTCGGGGCGTCGATCTCCTGTCCGTGCAACCCGGAACCGGCTGGCCCGTCGGCCGGCGCCCCGCGTGGCAGTGGGGCGGCGGTGGGGTCCTGCTTGTGCTGTTCGGGTGGTTCGCCTTTGTGCGCGACACGCGGGTTCCCCTGCTCGGCTGGATCGATCTGGCGATCCACGAGTTCGGCCACGTCGCGACGCTCTTCCTGCCCGAGGTCGGCACCGCGATGATGGGCAACGGCATGCAGACGCTCGCGCCGCTGCTGCTGGCCGGCGCCTTCGGGTTCAGGGAGCGCAACTGGCTCGGCGTGGTCGTCTGCCTCGGCTGGGCCGCGACGACCTTGCAGGACGCGAGCGTCTACATCGCCGACGCCCCCTACCAGCGATTGCAGCTCATCGGCGGCTACCACGACTGGGCGTTCGCGCTCGGCGAGCTCGGCCAGATCCACCGAGCGGAGGCGATCGCGCGGGTCGTGTGGACGCTCGGCCTGTTGGCCTGGATCGGGGCGGCCGCCGGCTGCGCGGCGGGGCCGTGGGTCGAGCCGGCGCTGGCGCGCCGGTCGACACGGTCCGAGCTGCCCGGCCCCGCAGACGCGCACATCCCGCCGTCCGATCCCGACTCGGATTGGCGCAACTACTTCGGCTGATCCACCGCGCCACTCGCGTGGCCGCGCCTCGCTCGGTCTGCTGCGGTGACGGCGGTCGCCCTCATCTGGGCGGCCCACCTCGGCATGGACCGCGCCCTGGGCTACGGGCTCAAGTACCCGACGCACTTCCGCGTCACCCACCTGCAGCGGGTGGCGTAGGTCATGGCCGGGGGAGGCGCCCGAGCCCGGCCTCCCGGCCGGCCGCGTGACCCCGCCGCTGACGAGGCGATCCTGCGCGCGAGGCTCGCCACCCTGGCCGAGCACGGCTACGCCGGCCTGACGATGGAGCGCATCGCCGAGGGGGCGTTGCGCGCAGCGTCGTCGACGCCGTCATCGCGTACGTGCAGACGCCCGGCGGCGACCGGTAGCGGTCGGTCAGCGGCGAACCGCCTCGCCGAGGAGGGAGCTCCCAGCATTCCTGGGCCACGTCGCCGGTGGGGCTAGCCGGAGGCGTCTCGGGGGGCACCGGGATGGGCGCGCACAGCGGTGAGGTCGTACCGTCTGCTGGGGGTCGGACGGCGCGGGTGCGCCGCGGCCGGCAGCCCTCGGAGCCGACGCGCGCAGACAAGGACGCTCGGGTGCGAGCACACGACGTGGTGGGCATCTCGCTGGTCGCAGGCCTGGTGGTGTTCCTGATCGGCGCCGGCGCGTGGCGCCTGGCGTACGAGCAGCCCATGGCCGAGGCGCTGCGCGTGATCCACGCCGACCGGCGCCGCCGCGCATGGATCCACCTGTGGATGCTCCCCGCGGTGTTCGTGACCTCCGCCGGCGTTGTCGGACTGGCGACCCTGCCCGACGACCGCACGGCGGTCGCCGTCGGCGTCATGGCGGCCGTCGTCTACGCGCTCGGCGCGCTGTGCTGGATCGTCTCCCTCGCGTTCCGGCTGACCGTCGTGCCGTGGGCGGCGCAGCGCACGGTCGAGGAGGGGCAGCCGCCAGCGGTGTTCCCGCCGCTGGATCGGTGGGCCGGGTCGCTGTACGTCGTGCACATGGCCTCGGCCTACGCCGCGTTCGCCGTCGTCGGCTGGGCGGTGCTGCTCGCCGGGCAGCTGCCGGCATGGTCCGGCTGGCTCGGGGTCCTCGGCGGGCTGGGCTTCCTCGCGGGCTTCGCCGCGACCCGCTTCGCGGGACCGTTCAACCCGCCGTTCTGGGCCCACGCCTACACCGGCGCGCTCGGCGTCATCCTGCTGCTCGCGTGAGCCCGTCCCGGCGCGCGGCGGCCGGGCTGTGCGGCCGGCGCCCGAGGACACCGCTCGGCCTCGAGCGCCGCCACCGTCATGCCCTGCCCGTAAACCGGGTTGAGGGAGCACACCGCGTCCCCCGCGACGAGCAGGCCGTCGGGGAAGCGGCGCAGCCGCTCGTCGCGCGCCCGCGAGTTCCCCGCGAAGCGGTACCCGTACGCAGGGGGACGCCGCGGTGGGCGCCACAGGGCCCGGCGCCGGCCGCGCAGCGCCGCTACCCGCCGACGGCGGCCACGACGTTGTTCGTGGCGAGGATCCCGTCGGGGTCCCACCGGCGCCTG
>SKPY01000516.1 GCA_007119305.1 Nitriliruptorales bacterium | reverse complement strand
CGACGCACACGCGCGCGTAGCCCGGCGCGGCGTCGTCTGCTGCGGTCTGCCCCGCGTGCTCGCCGGTGGGCGCGGGCCCGTCAGGCACCCGCGGCGGCGCGCAGCGCGTCAGCCCGGTCGGTGCGCTCCCACGTGAACGCCTCGCCCTCGCGGCCGAAATGCCCGTACACCGCGGTCTGGATGAACCGCGGGCGCCGCAGGTCGAGGTCGCGGATGATCGCGGCGGGGCGCAGGTCGAACACCTCGCGGACGCCGGCGAGGATCTTGTCGGGATCCTGGGTCTCGGTGCCGTACGTCTCGAGGTGCATGCTCACCGGGTGCGCGACCCCGATCGCGTACGCCACCTGCAGCTCGGCCTTCTCCGCGAGGCCGGCGGCCACGATGTGCTTGGCGACCCAGCGGGCGGCGTAGGCGGCGGAGCGGTCCACCTTCGTCGCATCCTTGCCGCTGAACGCGCCGCCCCCGTGGCGGGCCATGCCGCCGTAGGTGTCGACGATGATCTTGCGCCCGGTGACGCCGGCGTCGGCGTGGGGGCCGCCGAGGACGAACTGCCCCGAGGGGTTGACGAGCACGTCGGCCTCGGCCCACTCGATGTCGTGCGGGACGATGGGCTCGATCACGTGCTCGACGAGGTCGGGCCGCAGCAGCGTGTCGGTGGCGATGTCGGCCTGGTGCTGGGTCGAGATGAGGATGCGCGCGATGCGCACGGGTCGGTCACCGTCGTACTCCACGGTCACCTGGGTCTTGCCGTCCGGGCGCAGGTACGGCACGACACCCCCCCGGCGCACCGCGGCGAGCCGCTCGGCGAGCCGATGGGCGAGGTGGATCGGCAGCGGCATGAGCACGTCGGTCTCGCGGCAGGCGTAGCCGAACATCATCCCCTGGTCGCCGGCGCCGAGCAGGTCGAGGTCGTCGAGGTCGCCGTGGCGGGACTCGTAGGAGCGGTCCACCCCGGCGGCGATGTCGGGTGACTGCTCGTCGATGGCGACCATGACCCCGCAGGTGTGCCCGTCGAACCCGGCCGAGTGGTCGCTGTAGCCGATGCGCTTGATCGTGTCGCGGGCCACCTGGGCGATGTCGACGTAGCTGTCCGTGCGGATCTCCCCCGCCACCACCACCATGCCGGTCGTCACCAGCGTCTCGCAGGCCACCCTGGCCTGCGCGGGGACAGGGTCGGCCTCCAGGACGTGGTCGAGCACGGCGTCGGAGATCTGATCGGCCACCTTGTCGGGGTGGCCCTCGGTGACCGATTCCGAGGTGAACAGCCAGCGGCGACTCATGGATGCCGGTCCTTTGTCGTGTCGTGCGGTTCGTGCGGTGCGGCCTGCGGCGCCACGACCCCGCGTCGCGGTGCGCCGCACGGAGTCTACGTCCCCGCGGGGGCGCGACCACCGTGGCGTGCGGACAACAGTGCTTCGACCCGCTCGCACAGCAGCCGGGCGACCTCGGCCTTGGTCGTCAGCGGCACGTCGGTCCGGGAGCCGTCCGCGCCGAGGATCAGGGCCCGGTTCGTGTCGACGTTGAACCCGGCGTCCGGTGCGTCGACGCGGTTGATGACGATGAGGTCGAGGCCTTTGCGGCGCAGCTTGTCCCGGCCGTGCTCCTCCTCGAGATCGGTCTCGGCGGCGAACCCGACGAGGATGCGGTCGCCCTTGGCCGCCCCCAGCTCGGCGAGGATGTCGGGGTTGCGCTCGAGGCGGACGACGGGGACCTCGTCGGAGTCCTTCTTGATCTTCTGGGACGCCGCCGAGGCGGGACGGAAGTCGGCGACCGCCGCGGCCTTGACCACGACCTCGGCCTGCTCGGCGAGCTCGAGCACCGCCGCGCGCATCTGTGCGGCCGTCTCCACGCGGTGCAGGCTGACCCCGGGCGGGTCGGGCAGGTGCGACGGCCCTGACACGAGGTCGACGAGCGCGCCCCGGCGGGCCGCCTCCGCCGCCACCGCGAAGCCCATCTTCCCGCTCGAGCGGTTGCCGATGAAGCGGACCGGGTCGAGCGGCTCGCGCGTGCCACCCGCGGTGACGACGAACCGCACGCCGGCGAGCGCCCCGGCCTCTGCCCGCGGCGCGAGCACGTCGAGCACGGCCGCGAGGATCTCGGCCTCCTCCGCGAGACGGCCGGGGCCGACGTCACCGCCGGCGAGCGCGCCGGCGTCCGGGCCGACGACGCGCACGCCCCGTTCGCGCAGCACCGCCACGTTCGCCTGGGTCGCCGGGTGCAGCCACATCTCGGTGTGCATCGCCGGGGCGACGACGACGGGGCAGGTCGCGGTCAGGTAGGCGTTCGTGACGAGGTCGTCGGCCAGGCCGTGGGCGAACCGGGCCAGCGTGTGGGCGGTCGCCGGCGCGAAGACCGCGGCGTCGGCCTCGCGGGCCAGGTCGATGTGGATGATGCGCTCCGCGTCGTCGAACACGTCCGCGTACGCGGGCCGGCCGGTGAGGCCTGCGAAGGTGGCAGTGCCCACGAACTGCGTCGCCGAGCGGGTCATGACGACCTGCACGGTCGCGCCGACCTTCAGCAGCGCCCGGGCGAGGGACGCTGCCTTGTACGCGGCGATGCCGCCCGAGACGCCGAGCAGCACATGGCGTCCTGCCAGCGGCTCAGGCGACGGCGGGGTCACGCGGTCGGCCTAGGACTCGTCGTCCTCGACGGTCTCCTCCGCCACGTCGAGCGCCACGACGTCGGCGTCCTCGCGCGCGGCGGCGGCATCGGCGCCGAGCATCTCCTCGGCGATCCGCTGCGCGTCTCCCGGATGCTGCGGCACGATCTTCTGCGCCGCGATCTCCTCGAGCGCGATCGACAGGGGCTTGTTGGAGTCCACCTGCTCCACGAGCGGTGGCGTGTACTGGCCGAGGCCCTCACCGAGCGAGTGGTAGTAAGAGTTGATCTCCCGGGCTCGGCGGGCGGCGAGGTGGACGAGGGTGTACTTGCTGTCCACCCTGGCGAGCAGGTCGTCGATGGTGGCGATCGCAGATCACTCCCGGAGGTCGTGGTCGTGGTCGCGGCCCGGCGCCGCGTGGCTCGTCGTCGTGCCGCAGCCCTGCCGGGCGCAGAACGGGCTGCCGGTTGGGGGCACGTCGACCCGATCGGCTAGGCCGACCGTGCCAGTATACGGTCGATCGCCGCGACCGCCTGCTCGAGGTCGTCGTTCACGACCACGTGATCGAAGTCCCCGGCCTGCGCGAGCTCCCAGCGGGCGATGTCCAGCCGGCGCTCGATCGCCTCCGCGCTGTCGCCACGGTTGCGCAGGCGGACCTCAAGCGCGGCTGGCGAGGGCGGGGCGAGGAACACGAGCACCGCCTCGGGGTAGGTGGCGCGCACCTGGCGGGCCCCCTGGATGTCGATCTCGAGCACAACCGGTCGGCCGGCGGCAAGCGGCGCGCGGATCGACGACCAGGGGGTGCCGTAGCGCGCCCCGTTGAACTCCGCCCACTCCAGGAAGCCGTCTTCGGCGACCAGGCGGGTGAACTGCGCGTCGGTGAGGAAGTGGTAGTCCACCCCGTCGACCTCTCCAAGCCGCGGCGGGCGGGTGGTGGCGGACACGCTCACCGCGAGGTCCGGACGGCGCCGCGCGAGCCGGCGGACGACGGTGCCCTTGCCGACGCCGCCGGGACCGCTGACGACGAGCAGCGTGCCGCGCGCCTCGACGGGTGCTGGGCTGGCCCCCGGCGTCACTCCCGCTCGCTTGCGAAGGTGGCGAGCAGGCGCTCGCGCTGCTTGCTGCCGAGGCCCCGCAGCCGCCGCGACGGGGAGATGTCGAGGCGCTCCATGAGGCGGCGTGCCCGCACCTTGCCGACCTTCGGCATGGCCTCGAGCACCTCGGCCACCTTCGTCTTGCCGACGACCTCGTCGCCGTCCGCGAGGCGCAGCACCTCCGCGAGGTCGATCTCCCCCGCCTTCAGCTGCTGCTTCACCCGAGCTCGTACCTTGCGCGCGACCGCGGCCTTCTCCAACGCCTCCCGGCGGGCGTCAGCGTCGAGCTCCGGCAGCGGCATGGCACCTCCGTGGCACTCGGGTTGATCCGGTGGGGGCATCCTAACCCGGCGTCTGCCGGGGTCAACGTGCCCGCGTGTG
>SKPY01000436.1 GCA_007119305.1 Nitriliruptorales bacterium | reverse complement strand
GGCGCACGGGCCACTGGGGGCTGTCGGGGTTCGCCTTGACGGTGGCGGCCGCCTGCCACGCCTCGGTGGCACGCAACCGCTCCGCGGCGGCCTCGGCGCCGGTGAAGTTCGGGATGCGCCCGTGCGCCCCGGGGAAGCGGGCGGCAGCGGCCTCCTCCACAGCGTCCCACACCTCCTCGCGCAGCGCGGCCTTCGCGTCGAGCAGCGCACGGTCGCCGCCGGCGTCGGCGGCGTGGTCCCGTTGCGTGCCCGGCCGCCCGCCGCTCATGCGTTGGACCAGTCCACGCTCATCGTGCCGCCCGCCCGGCCGCGTTCGACGGCGATGATCTCCGCGACGACGGACAGGCCGATCTCCTCGGGCGTGCGGCTGCCGATGTCGAGCCCCGCGGGGCTGCGCAGGCGGGCGATGTGCTCCTCGGGCACCCCCGCGTCACGCAGGCGGCGCACCGCCCCGGGCGCATGCCGCCTGCTGCCGAGCATCGCGACGTAGGCCGCCGGCGAGGCGAGCGCGATCCGCAGAGCCTCGTCGACCCAGGCCGCATCGTGGTCGCTCACGAGCACCGCGTCCTGCGGCCCCGGCGGCGCTGCGAGCAGGTGGCGTGGCGGCTCCTCGGCGCGCACCTCCACGCCCTCGGCGACGTCCACGTCGCCGCCTGCGGCCACGAGCACGACCCGCCGCCCGATCACCCGGGCAAGGCGCGCGACCCCGCGCGCGACGGGGTTGGACCCGAGCACCAGCACGGCCGGCTCCGGCTCGTGCACCTCCGCGAACAGCTCGAGCGCGCGCTCGTGCTCGTCGAGCTGGACGTGGCGGCGCAGCGAGCCGCCCTGTGCCGCTGCCTCGAGCGCCAGCTGCGACCCGACCGTGTCGAACTCGGAGCAGCCGAGCGTGCCGGCGACGACGTCCCCGCCCGCCCCGACGACGAGCTTCGCGCCCGGATGGGACGGCACGTCGCCGTCGATCGCCACGACCGTGACGAGCACGACCCGCTGCCCCGCACCGCGCGCCTTCGCGAGCGCGTCGTAGACGGTCATGCGTCCGTCCTCGCGCGCTCCGCGGCCACGGCCGCACCGTGCAGGTCGGCCACGCTGTCACGGAGGAAGCCCGCGAACACATCGAGGTCCGCCATCGCCGCCCGGTCGCCGACCAGCCCGAAGAACACCCCGCCCGCGTACGAGCTGACCGCGACCGACAGCGCGGTGTCGGCGGCCAGCGGGATGAAGGGGTAGCTCTCGACGAGCCGGACGCCGCGGAGGTAGCGCGGCTCCTGCGGGCCCGGCGCGTTCGACAGGGCGAGGTTGTAGCGCTGCTCGGCCGAGGCGAGCCGCGCCGCGAGCGCGTGCAGATTCGGCGGCGCGTAGCCGGCGAGCCGGACGAGGTCGTTGGCCGCAACCGCCTGACGGGACTCCCGCATCGCCGCGAGCTCGCCCATGACCCGGTAGAGGCGGGCGACCGGGTCGAGCTCCATCACCGGCAGCGCCGCGAGCACCCCCACCACGCCGTCGCGCAGCACCCCCGCCTCGAGCATCTGGGCACCGTCCTCCGGCCCCGGCTCCACACGCACCGGCACCATCACACGCAGGTCGAGGTCCTTCGTCTCGTGGCCCCGGGCGCGCAGCAGCCGGCCGACCGCATCGCCCACGACGGCGACGATCGCGTCGTTGATCGCACCACCGAACGCGCGCCGCACCCGTCGCAGGTCCTTGAGCTCCACCCGGACGGTCGCGTACCGCCGGTGCGCGCTCAGGCGCACGTTGAGGGGCGACTCCGGGGCGGTCCGCACGATCCGCGCCGCCATGCCCAGCAGGCTGCCCGCTGCGGTCGTCACCGTCCCGACGAGCCGGCCGGGCGCGGCCGCCACCTGGCCGACGGCGTTGCTGGCGTCGGCGATGCGCGCGGCGCGGTGCCTGAGGTCAGCGATGGCGAGCCGTGCCGACGACGGCGGCTCGCTCGGTCGCCAACGGGTGGACTGCTCCTCGGGCTGTTCGGAAGGGTGCTCGTCGAGCAGCGCCGCGAACAAGTCGGTGGTGGCGCTGCCCGCCACCGCGAGGTGGACCTTGCGGAACAGCCCGATGCGACCCCCCTCCAGGCCCTCGATGACGTAGAGCTCCCACAGCGGCCGGCGCTTGTCGAGCGGCCGGCTGATCAGGCGGGAGAGGAACTCCGTGAGCTGCCGCGCATCACCGGGCGCGGGCAGCGCCGCGTGCCGCAGGTGAAACGAGAGGTCGAACTCGGTGTCGTCGACCCACACCGGACGCCCGCCGAGCGGGACCTCCTGGAGGCGCCGGCGCGCCATGGGGATCCGGTCGAGGCGGGCGCGCAGCACCTCGAGCACGTCGGTGAAGGCCAGACCGGGTTCGAAGATCCCGAGCCCGCCGGTCTGCAGCGGTGTCGTGGGGTGGTCGAGGGCGAGGAAGGACGCGTCGAACACGGACAGCCGTTCCGCCGCGCCCCGCGGACCGGGCCCACGAGCGCCGGGTGCGGCCAGCGCCGAATCGTTGGAAGCAGGCTCGGAGCGCATCAGCAGCGAGCGTACCCGAGGTGCGCCGGCGGGGCCGGGGACGGCGCCGGGGTTAGGCTTGCCCGGCACGTTCGGACCCCCGCGGACGTCTGTGGCTGTGACAGACGTCGTCGTCATGCGCACCGGGGAGACATGAGCACCCTACCTTTGCGTCTGGTCGCCGCTGCCGTGCTCGCCGCGGTGGCGGCCGCCACCGTGCTGCCGTCCACCGCCACGGAGGCAAGCCCCGCGGGCCCCGCCCGCGTCGTCCCGGTCTTCGACGGGATCGAACGGCAGGTCTGGAACCTGCAGACCCCCGAGGGCGCGCCGGTGGCCGCACAGGCGCTGGTGGTCCTCAAGCCCGAGTCGATCACGGTGCGCGCCCACCTCGGCCAGGACCGGGTCGCGGGGCTCGAGACCGTCGAGTCGATGGGTCGCCGCCACCTTGCACGTGGCGGGGTCGCGGCGGTGAACGGCGGGTTCTGGCTGTCGCAGCCGTTCGGCGAGCCCAACAGCTACTTCGCGACCGGCGGCCAGCTCGTCAGCGAGGCGGAGACCCAGGGCAGCCTGGCGCGCGGCACGTTTGCGGTCAACGGGCAGGGCCTGCCGATCGTCGACCGGATCGACACCTCCGTGACGCTGCGCGGCGACCCGGGCGGCACGGTGGCCGTCACCGGGGTCAACCGCTTGAACCGCAACACGCGCTTTCCCGACGGGCCCGACGCCGTCTACCTCTACACGCCGCACTACGGCGGGAGCGTCACCCTGCCCGGCCCCGACCACGACGCCTACCGGGGCGAGGACCGCACCGTGCCGATCACCGGCCTCGACGTGCCCGCCTCCGGGACGTCTGCGGCCAGCGGCCGCGTCGGCGCGCACGGCACGAGCGCCGGCGGCGCAGTGGCGATCCCCCCGGACGGGGCGCTCGCGGTGGCGTACGGCACCGGGCGGGACCAGCTCCGCCTCGCGCTGCCCGAGGGGGCCGCCGCCACGGTGTCGACCGACGTCATCCCGGTCCAGCGCCACTGGCGCGCCGATCTGTGGTCGGCGGTTGCCGAGGGCCTCGCGGCCGGGCCGCTCATCGTCCGGGACGGGCAGATGACCCCGCCGGAGGGCTGGGAGCGCGAGGGCTTCGCGCCCGAGACCCACTCCGCGCTCCGCACCCCGCGGTCGGCCGCTGGCGTCACCCCCCAGGGCGAGGTCATCCTCGCGACCGTCGACGGCCGCCAGCCTGGCCACAGCGCGGGCATGACGATGGCCGAGCTCGCCCACTTCATGATCCGGCTCGGCGCCCGCGACGCGATCAGCCTCGACGGCGGCGGCTCCACCACGATGGTCGTCGACGGCCTCGTGACGAACCGTCCCAGCGACGCGGGGAACCAGCCGCGCCCGGTGTCGAACGCGTTGTTCCTCTACCACGACTACGTCTTTGCCCGCACCGAGCGGCTCGCCGGTGCGCAGCGCGAGGAGACCGCCGCCCAGATCGCCCGCGCCGCGTACCCCGACGGCGCGGACGAGGTGCTGATCGCCGCGGCCGGCGACTTCCCCGACGCGCTCGCGGGCGGGCCGCTCGC
>SKPY01000308.1 GCA_007119305.1 Nitriliruptorales bacterium | reverse complement strand
GGGTCAGGGGCGCTGCGCGGCGCAGCGCAGCATCGAGCCGTTCCATGGGGACCCGTCCGTCGCGCACCGCCCGGCACACCGCGGCGACCGCCCGGGGCAGGTCCGGCGGGGTCAGCAGGACGTCGGCCCCGGCGGCCAGCGCGGCGACGGCCACCTCGGCGTCGTCACCCCACGTGCGGATGCCCGCCATCGACAACGAATCGGTGAGCACCGCGCCGGCATACCCCAGCTCGGCGCGCAGCAGCCCGGTGAGCACCGCGTGCGACAGCGTGGCGGGAGCCGCGGGGTCCAGCGCAGGGACGAGCAGATGGGCGGTCATGATCGCCGCGGGTGATGCCGTGGCCAGCAGCCGGCGGAAGGCCTGCAGGTGCGGCTCGAGCAGGCGCCGCGGCAGGTCGACGACCGGAAGGTCGGTGTGCGAATCCACGGTCGTGGCCCCGTGCCCGGGGAAGTGCTTGGCGACGGCGGCGACGCCACCCGCCTGCAGGCCGCGCACGGCGTGCCCGGCTTGCTCCGCGACCGCTGCGGGCTCATCCGCGAACGTCCGGTCTCCGAGCACGGGGTTCGCAGCGCCGCCCAGGTCGACCACCGGCGCGAAGTTGGTCGTCACGCCGACGGCAGCGAGCTCGGCTGCGGCCATCCGCCAGCGGCGCGTGGCCAGGTCGGGGGCGCCTGCGGCCGCCACGGCCCGGCCCGCGCGCTCGGGAAGACCGTGGCCGGCGGACCGAGCCGCGTGACCCGGCCGCCCTCCTCGTCGATCCCGATGCCGAGCGGCGCCCCGTCCGCCGCAGCGCGCAGGTCACGGACGAGGGCGGCCACCTGGGCGGGGTGCTCGGTGTTGCCCGCCCAGGCGAACAGCACGACCCCGCCCGGTCGGTGGGTGCGGAGCACGTCGGCCGGGGTGCCGACCCCGAACGCGCGCTCGTTGGCGGGCTGCGCAACGTCGGCAGCGAACCCGTGCACCGTGACCCAGAACAGGCGCGCGGCCTTCTGTTCGAGCGTGAGCCGGTCGAGGCCGGCGTCGTCGCTCGGCGGCTGAGCGGGGCGGGGGCGACGGCGTCCGGTGGTCACGCGGGCAGCAGGCTACCAGGCGCCGCGCCCTTGACGGTCGGCTCGGGCGCTTCCTAGCGACGGGCTGCTGCGGCGCTTCCTCGGCGAGCACGTCGCCGCAGGCCGCTCGGAGCCCAGGGCGGGCCCACGCGCTGGTCAATGACGGGGCCGCCACCCCTACGGGCCGGCCGCGCGCCTGCAGGGGGTCTCGAACCAGACGGTCTTCTCGGCCGGGGTGCTGCGGGTGATGCCCCACTGGGTGGCGAGCGCGTCGACGAGCTGCAGCCCGCGGCCGTCAAGCTCGGACGGCCCGATGTCCTGCACGGTGGGCATGCCGGCGGCGCGGTCGCTCACCTCGACGCGTAGGACCCCGTCGCGCGGGCAGCTGAGGCGCAGGCGACAGGGGGTGCGGGCGTGGACGACGGCGTTGGCCACCAGCTCGGTGGTCAGTAGCTCGGCGGTTGCGCGTTGGTCCGCGGTCGCGCTCGCGGGGAACAGCCTGCGGACGAGGTGGCGTGCGGTGGTGGCGCTGGCGGGTGCGGCCGGCAGGAGCGCGACGTGCCCGTCGGGCTCGGCGCGTTCGTCGTTGCGCGGTGTAGGGGGCATGACGCGACCCAGCAGTTGTCTGCGGCGGCGCCACCGGGGTCAGGAGCAGCGCCTGCTGGTCTCGCGCCGGGGTTGTGAGCGCGGCCGCCGGGGGTGGGGTCGGCCGACGGCAGAAACACCCTACCCGGTGATTGCCACGGCCATGCACCGGAAACAACGGGCCATCAGGCTCGTGCTGGCAGCCAGGAAAGGACCGACGCCCGTGACACGTGTAGCGACCGTGCTCGAGGCGCTCGTGGAGCTGGCGGACACCCTGGTGGCCGACTACGACCCGGTCGAGTACCTGTACGTCCTGGCGGAGCGGTCCGTGGAGGCACTCGACGCCACCGCCGCGGGAGTGCTGCTGCTGAGCGGCTCGAGCTGGGACCTGGCGGCGGCGTCAAGCCATGAGCTGCGGGTGCTGGAGGTGTTCGAAGCCCAGCAGCGGGAAGGGCCCTGCATCGAGGCGTACGAGACCGGCGGGCCGGTCAGCGAACGCGACCTGGCCCGCAACACCGACCGGTGGCCCGCGTTCACGCCGAGAGCCCTGACGCTGGGCTACTGCTGTGTACGTGCCCGCCCCTTGCGGCTGCGCGACGAGCGCATCGGGGCCCTCAACGTGTTCTGGTCGGAGCCGGAGCAGTTCGACGCTGCCGACGAGCTGGTGGTCAAGGCGTTGGCCGACATGGCCAGCATTGGGATCATGCACGAGCGGCGGCTGTCGGCCGCCCATGAGCAGATCCATCATCTGCGCCAAGCGCTGGAGCACCGGGCGGTGGTCGAGCAGGCCAAGATCCTGTTGGCCGAACGCCTGGCGGTCGATCCGGGCGAGGCGTTCTACTGGCTGCGCCGCTACGCCCGGGACCGCAACGAGCGCCTGCGCGACGTGGCCCAGCGCATCGTCGACGGCGAGCTCAGCGCCCAGCACTTCGCCCCTGAGTAGCCTGCTGCCACCTGCGGTGTGTGCGCGCCGGCGCACCCTGGCCGGGGTCGCGGCAGCGCCTGGGTTCGCCGTCCGCCAGCGCTGGTGCGGGTCGCCGTCGTGCGCCGTGCGGCGCCGCAGCCGTTTACCGCTACACTGTCGGCACGGAGGGCCTGATCGGTCTTCCGGAGCACGCGCGCCGCACCGCTCGCGAAGATGCGAGCACCGCCAGGCGCCGGACGCGATCGGCGGGCAGCACAACCCCTTCCGTCGTCTTCGGGCGTGTTCGCCCACGAACGACGCGCTGATGTCACGCCGGGTCGCCCAGCGGCCCCCACATGACTTCCCGGCGCACGACGTTGCGCCATTCCGACCGCCTGCGCATGGGCGCGGGCAGGAAGACAGCATTCATGACCACCTTCCACGACCTCGGCGTGCCCGAGGGACTCACCGCAGTCCTCGCACGCCGGGGCATCACCGCACCGTTTCCCATCCAAGCAGCCACCGTTGCCGAGGGCATGGCAGGTCGCGACCTGTGCGGCCGCGCGCCGACCGGCTCAGGAAAGACGCTGGCCTTCTGCATCCCGCTGGCCGCCAGAGCCCGTAAGGGCCGCCCTGGTCGCCCCAGCACGCTCGTCCTCGTCCCGACCCGCGAGCTCGCCTCGCAAGTCGCCCGGGAGCTGCGGCCTCTGGCCGAAGCGCAGGGCCGCACGGTCGCGACCTTCTACGGCGGGACCAACCTCAGCCGTGATCAGCGCACGCTGCGTCGCGGTGTCGACATCGCCGTGGCCTGCCCTGGCCGGCTCGCTGACCTCGTGCAGCGCCGCGACGCGGACCTGCGCGACGTTCGCATGGTCGTGGTCGACGAGGCCGACCGGATGGCCGACATGGGCTTCCTGCCCGAGGTCCGGCGTCTGCTCGACATGACAGCCGCCGACCGGCAGACGCTGCTGTTCTCGGCCACCCTTGACGGTGATGTCGACGTGCTCATCCGGCGCTACCAGCGCGATCCGGCGCGGCACGAGCTGGCCACACCGGCGCAGACGCGCGGCGATGTGCGGCACTTCTTCTGGCACGCCCAGTCGAACCAGCGGGTCGCCATGGCGCGTGACGTCGTCACCGCGGTCGCGCCCGCGATCGTGTTCACGCGCACCAAGCACGCCGCCGACCGCGTCGCCAAGCAGCTCAGCCGGCTGGGCGTTCAGGCTGCGCCCATCCACGGCAATCGCAGCCAGAGCCAGCGCGAGCGCGCGCTGGCCGACTTCGCCAAGGGCAGCGTGACGGCGCTGGTGGCCACCGACGTCGCCGCCCGTGGGATCCATGTCGACAACGTCGGCGTGGTCTTGCACTTCGACCCGCCGGCGACCGGCAAGGACTACGTGCACCGCTCAGGGCGCACCGGCCGGGCCGGCGCCAGCGGCGTCGTCGTGACGTTCGTGGCTCCCGACAAGGTGGGCGACGTGCACACGCTCCAGCGCACGCTGGACATGCGCCAGCGTGTCCAGGCGATGGCTCTGGAGCAGTTGACCGG
>SKPY01000430.1 GCA_007119305.1 Nitriliruptorales bacterium | reverse complement strand
GGTCGGCGAGGCCCACGACCTCCTCGGCATCGTGGCAGCCGCGACTGGGCTCCTGGCCCCCCAGCACCCGGCGGCAGGTCTCGGCCTCGGCGCGGCGGGCGGCCAGCGCGGTGTCCGCGCTCGCGGGGTCGCCGTGGTACATGACCGCGTCGTGCACCACGAGCGGCGAGATCCAGCGGGGCCGGCCGGCCTGCACGAAGCGGGCGTTCACGAGCAGGCGGGGCGGCTCGGCGTCGAGCTCCACCGTCGAGTCAACGCCGGTGACCTCGAACGCGGCGAAGCGGATCACCCCGCCATCGGCTGCGAACGCCTCCACGGCCGGGCGCGCATCCTGCGGCAGCGTGGTGCACACCGCCGCGAGCGCGCGGCGCAGGAGCTCGCGGTCGCGTTCCGTGCCGGCGATGCGCACCCCCTCGAGGGCCGGGCAGGGCGCGCGGTAGGCGACGGGCGCGGCGGTGCCCACCTCGAAGCGCCCGATCTCGTGGCTGAACCCGCCCGCGGGCGGCGGCCTGCGCGCCGCGGCCGGGGTCGCGTCGGGGTCCGGGGCGAACACGAAGAACGCCAGCACGAACACCACGGCCGCCACCGGCACGAGCGCGACGACGAGCAGCACGAACCAGCGTGGCAGCAGCGGCTCGGCCAGCTCGCCCACGGGGGCCCGGGCCCACGGATCGCGCGGCGGGCTCGGGGACCGGCGGGGCATGCTACTCCTCGACGTGCCAGCGGAAGGTCTCGATCACCGGGTTGGCGAGCAGCTTGCCCGCCATCTCCTCGACCCGGGCGTCGAGGTCGTCGCCGGAGGCGAGGTCGACCACGATGTGCTTGCCCACCCGGACGCCCGTCACGCCGTCGAACCCGAGCTTGGGCAGCGCCCGCTCGATGGCCTGGCCGGCGGGGTCGAGGATCTCCTCCTTCAGCATGACATCGATGTGCACCCGCGGCATCGTCAGGCTCCCGTCCAGGCGCTGAACGGCCGCTCGGTGAGCCGTTCGTAGACCTCCACGTACCGGGCCCGTGTGCGCTCGACGATCGCGGCCGGCAGGTCCGGCGCGGGCGGGCGCTTGTCCCAGTCCAGCGTCTCCAGCCAGTCGCGCACGATCTGCTTGTCGAACGACGCCTGGCCGCGGCCCGGTTCGTAGTCGTCGGCCGGCCAGAAGCGCGACGAGTCGGGGGTCAGCACCTCGTCGCACAAGACGAGCTCCCCGTCGATGACGCCGAACTCGAACTTCGTGTCCGCGAGGATGATGCCGCGTTCGGCGGCGTGGTCGTGCGCGCGCCGGTACAGCTCGAGCGTGAGCGCGCGCAGGCGCGCGGCGGTGTCCGCTCCGACGATCTCCGCGGCCTGCTCGAAGCTGATGTTCTCGTCGTGGCCCTCGGTCGCCTTGGTCGCCGGCGTGAAGATCGGCTCCGGCAGCTGGGCCGACTCGGCGAGCCCCGCAGGCAGGGGGATCCCGCACACCGTGCCGCCGGCGCGGTACTCCTTCCAGCCGCTGCCGGCGAGGTAGCCGCGGGCGACGCACTCGAGCGGCAGCATCTGCGCGCGCCGGCACAGGCTCGTCCGCCCCCGCAGCTGCTCGGCGACGGGCGCGAGCGCCGGGGGGAACCCCGCCGGGTCGGTGGTCACGAGGTGGTTGGGCACGACGTCCGCGAGCACGTCACGCAGCCAGAAGGCGGTGATGCCGGTGAGGACCTTGCCCTTGTCGGGGATCGGGGTCGGCAGGACGACGTCGAACGCGCTGACCCGGTCGGTGGCCACGAGCAGGAGCTGGTCGCCGACGGCGTAGAGCTCCCGCACCTTGCCGGAGCCGATGCGCGTGACGCCGTCGAGGGCGGTGAGGGTGAGATCGGGGTGGCTCATGCCGCTGCAGGCTACTGCGCCGGCTCCCGCCTGCCGAACCGCCGCAGGTGCGAGGCTTCGCGGCGGCGGGTATGGCTCGCAGCATGAACGACGCAGACAGCAGTGACCGCGAGCCGCCGGTCAAGCGGGTGCACGTGGCGGTGTCGGGCCGCGTGCAGGGCGTGTTCTTCCGCGCCCGCACGCAGGACACCGCCCAGCGGCTCGGCTTGACCGGCTGGGTGCGCAACATGCCGAGCGGCCGGGTCGAGGCGGAGTTCCAGGGGCCCCCCGACGCGGTGGATCAGGCTGTGGCGTTCTGCCGGGAAGGCCCGGAGCTCGCCTACGTGGAGCACACGGAGGTCACCGAGCGGGAACCGGTCGAGCACGAGACCAGGTTCGCGGTGCGATGACGCCGCGTGTGCGCACCGCCCCGTCGAGCCCCGACAAGGTGCTCTGGCCGCAGGCCGGCATCACGAAGCAGGACCTGTGGGACTACTACGAGGCGGTGGCGGACCGGCTGCTGCCCGGTCTCGCCGGCCGCCCGCTCACCCTGAAGCGCTTTCCGGACGGCCTGGGCGGCGACGGCTTCTTCCAGAAGAACCTGCCGCCCTCGACACCGGGACACGTCGAGCGCTTCGCGTCCTGGTCGGAGTCGTCGGGCCGCACCGTCACCTACGCGGTGGCGCGCACGACCGACGACCTGCGCTGGTGCGCCCAGACCGCCGCGCTGGAGCTCCACCCCTGGTTCGCACGGGTCGACCGCCCCGAACGGCCCGACACGCTCGCGTTCGACCTCGACCCGGGGGAGCGACCGGTGCCCGCGGCCGCGGCTGCCCGCCGGCTCCGGACGGTGCTCGACGACCTGGGCCTGGCCAGCCTCGTCAAGACGAGCGGCAAGCGCGGGCTGCACATCTACGTCCCGATCGAGCGCCGCTACACCTACGAGGAGATCCGCGGGTTCGGCCTCGGGGTGGCCCGCTGCTGCGCCGCCGCCCACCCCGAGGACCTCACCGTCGAGATGCGCAAGGCGCGCCGCAGCGGCCGGCTGCTGCTCGACTGGTCGCGCAACGGTCCCGCCCAGACGCTCGTCGCGGCGTGGAGCCCCCGGGCCGTGGAGGCCGCCACGGTCTCGCTGCCGCTCGCCTGGGAGGCGGTCACCGACGCGCTCGACCCGCAGCGGTTCACGCTTCGCACGGCGCCGGAGTTGCCTGACGCCTGGGCCGATCCACCGCGGCCGCAGCGTCTCGAGCAGGCCCGCGAGCGCCTGCAGGCCGAAGGCTTCGACTGCGCCGACCGCAACCCGCGCAGCGACAAGCCGTTCTCATGACAGGCGGGTAGTCTGCAGCGGACGACGCCCAGACGGCGAGGTAGAGAGGAAGCGGTCGTGAGCATCCCGCTGGTCGGTGTGGTGATGGGCAGTGACAGCGACCTCGAGGTGATGGAGGCCGCCGTCGACGCGCTCGCCGAGCTCGACATCGCCTGCGAGGTCCGCGTGCTGTCGGCGCACCGCACGCCCGACGACGCCTTGGAGTGGGCCCGGACGGCGGCCGACCGCGGCCTGCGCGTCCTCGTCGCCGGGGCGGGCATGGCCGCCCACCTGCCCGGCGTGCTCGCCGCGGTCACGTCGCTGCCGGTCGTCGGCGTGCCGATCGCGGCGAGCAGGCTCCAAGGGATGGACGCGCTGCTCGCGATCGCGCAGATGCCGCCCGGCGTGCCGGTGGGGGCCGTCGCCGTCGACGGGGCCCGCAACGCCGGCCTGCTCGCTGCGCGCATCCTCGGCGCGCACGATGACGGCCTGCGGGCCCGCCTCGACGAGCTCCGCGCAACGCAGGCCGACAAGGTCCGCGACAAGGACGCCAGGGTGCGCGAGCGCTTCGAGCACCGCCGCGAAGGCGGCGTCACCTTCGGCTTCAGCTCCTGAAGCCGCGCCCCGAGGGTCAGCAGTCCGCGCCGCTCACGTGGCCTGCCGCGGTGTGCAGCGCCGCCGGGTGCAGCGCCGTGGTGCCGCCGTAGGCGAAGACGCGCTGCACCGGTTGAGCGCACAGGTACGAACCGACGTCGGCGTGCAGCGACGACGACGGCGACAGCAGCAGCGGGCCGCCCCGGCCCGCGGCGTGGGCACCGCCGGCGAGCGCGTCGGCGAACGCGTCACCACGGGCCAACCCGACCGCAGCCGGCTCGTCGAAGAACGCCTCAGCCACGGCCAGCGCCGTCTCGAACCGCGTCGCGCCGACGAGCGGCTCGGCGTCGGGGTAGCCGCGGG
>SKPY01000052.1 GCA_007119305.1 Nitriliruptorales bacterium | reverse complement strand
GGCGGTTGCCCCACCGCCGCGAGGGCGGCGTCGTCGAGGCTCGTGAGCGCGGTGACCGCGAGCAGGGTCACGCCGGGCGTTGCCTGCGCCGCCGCAGCGATCATCCGGGGCCCGCCGCTGGCGTGCACGGTCAGCATCGTCACCCCGAGCCCCGCCGCGGCTCGGGCCGCCCCCGCCACGGAGTTGGGGATGTCGTGCAGCTTCAGGTCGAGGAACAGCGGCGCGTGGTCGGCTGCGGCCGTCACCGCCCGCGGCCCGTGCGCGACGAACGCCTCGAGCCCGACCTTCAGCAGCCCGGCCTCGGCCCCGACCGCGGCCGCGAGGCGGGACAGCCGACCGAGGTCGGCGGTGTCGAGCGCGACGATCAGGGGGTTGTCAGTTGGTTGCGGCGTCATCGCAGCACCGTGCCGCGCAGGTCGCGCAGCGTCTTGTGGCCGCGCGCCGCCAGCCACTCCGGCAGCTGCTCGACGAGCTCGAGCGTCACCAGCGGGTTGCCGAACGTGGCGGTGCCGATCGCGACCGCGCTGGCGCCCGCGCGCACGAACTCGACCACGTCGGTGACCGTGCGGGCCCCGCCCATGCCGATGATCGGCAGGTCCGGGTGCGCCTGGTGGATCTGATGCACGGCCCTGAGCGCGACCGGCTTGATCGCCGGGCCGGAGAGGCCGCCCGTGACCCCGCCGAGGCGCGGCTTGCCGGTCTCGGCGTCGATCGCCATGGCCAGCAGGGTGTTGATGACCGACACCCCCGCCGCGCCGGCGGCCGCGGCTGCGCCGGCGATCCCGGCGATGTCGGTGACGTCGGGGGTGAGCTTCGCGAACACCGGCACGCTGGAGGTGCGCACGACCTGGCCGATCGCCTCGCGGGTGGCGTCCGGCTCGCACGCGAAGACCACGTTGCGGTCCTCGACGTTGGGGCAGGAGATGTTCGCCTCGATGGCGATGATCCCCGGCTGGCCGCGCAGACGCTCGGCGAGCACCCGGTACTCGGCGGTGGTCTTGCCGGCGATCGAGACGATGGTGGGCACGCGGTGCTCGACGAGCCACGGCAGGTCCTGCGCGAGCCACGCGTCGATGCCGGGGTTCTGCAACCCGATGGCGTTCAGCATCCCGCTCGGCGTCTCCACCATCCGCGGGGTGGGCAGCCCCGGGCGGGGCTCGACGGTGACGGACTTCACGACCACGGCGCCGAGCCGGCGCACGTCGAAGAAGCGGTTGATCTCGCGCCCGCTCCCGAAGCACCCGCTCGCGGTCACGATCGGGTTGCGCAGCGTCAGCGGACCGAGGGCGACCCGCAGGTCCACCTCGTGCGGGCGCAGCCCCTCGCGGGGGTCCTCGGCGGGGGCGCTCACCGGGCGCTCACCGCCGACGTGCCGGGCGGGTTGCCCATCGCGGCCGTGCCGATCTTGTCCCACTCGACGCGGGCGCCGTTGAACACCGGGCCCTCGATGCACGCCCGCAGGTTGTGGCTGCCGTCACGCCGCTGCACGGGCAGCACGCACGTGTAGCAGACGCCCGTGCCGCAGGCCATGAGCTCCTCCACCGCCACCTGCACCGGCAGGTCGTGCGCCTGCGCGAGCCGTGAGACGGCCGCGAGCATCGGCATGGGCCCGCACGCGTAGACGACGCCGGCCTTGGAGGACTCCAGCACCCGCGGCATGACGTCGGTGACGAGGCCCTTCGTGCCCAGCGAGCCGTCCTCGGTGGTGAACTGGGCGCTGGCGGACAGGCGCTTCGCGTCGATCGCGTTGAAGATGCGGTCCTGGGTCTTGGCGCCGAGGACCATGTCGACCCGCAGCCCCTCCTGCGTGAGCTGCTGGGCGAGCAGCAGCAGGGGGGCCACCCCGTAGCCGCCGCCGACGAGCAGGCAGGTCACGGGCTGCTGCGGCAGCGGGAACGGGCGGCCGAGGGGGCCGACGACATCGACGACGTCGTGCTTGTCCTGCTGGGTGAGCCACGCCGTGCCGGGGCCGACGACGGCGAAGACGATCTCGAGCGTGCCGGCCCAGGCGCCGTGCTGGCTCACCTGGTAGATCGAGAACGGCCGGCGCAGGATGGTGGCCCCGGCTCTGACCCCGACCGACACGAACTGGCCGGCCTGCGCCCGCTCGGCCATCTCCGGCGCGACGAACGTCAGCGAGTGGTAGTCGCCGAGCCGGCGGTGCGCGAGCACCTCGCACTGCGCGCGCAGCGGACCGTGCGACCGCCCTTGGACGGTCGTGGTCGTCCCCCGACTGACGATGTTGCTCATCGGCGGCTCCCTCGCGCGGCGCGGTCCTGCTCGAGGTCGTGATGGTAGTCCTGCAGGCTGCGAACCCCCACCCCGTCGGCCCGCAGCGCCTCGATGCCCTGGATGGCGGCGAGGATGCCCGACAGGGTGGTGATGCACGGCACCCCGCGGCTGACCGCCGCGGTGCGGATCGCGTAGCCGTCGCTGCGGGGGCCGGAGCCCATGGGGGTGTTGAGCACGAGGTCGACCTCGCCGGCGGCGATCCGGTCGATCACGTTGGGATGGCCCTCGCTGGCCTTGCGCACCACCTCCGCATCCACCCCAGCCCGGCGCAGCGTGTCGGCGGTGCCCTGCGTGGCCAGCACCGTGAACCCGAGCTCCGCGAGGCGTTTTGCGGGGAAGATCAGGGCGCGCTTGTCGCGGTTGGCGATCGAGGCGAACACCGTGCCCTTCGTGGGCAGCACCATGCTGCCGGTGCCGGCCTGGCTCTTGGCGAACGCCACCCCGAAGCTCGGGTCGATGCCCATGACCTCGCCGGTGGAGCGCATCTCCGGCCCGAGGCGGGTGTCCACCCCGGGGAAGCGGTCGAAGGGCAGCACCGCCTCCTTCACCGCGGTGTGGCGCGGCAGCGGCCCGGTGACGAAGTCGTCGGCCGGCACGAGACCCTGCGCGCGCAGGTCGGCGAGCGACGCGCCGGCCATGACCCGGGCGGCGACCTGCGCGAGCGGCACGCCCGTCGCCTTCGACACGAACGGCACGGTGCGTGACGCGCGCGGGTTCGCCTCGAGCACGAAGATGGCCTCGTCGCGCAGCGCGAACTGGATGTTGATGAGCCCGCGGGTGTGCAGGCGGGCGGCGATCGCCTCGGTGTAGGTGCGCAGCTGGGCGAGCTGGGCGCGCCCCAGCGTGTAGGGCGGGACCACGCAGGCCGAGTCGCCGGAGTGCACCCCCGCCTCCTCGATGTGCTCGAGCACGCCACCGACGTACACCTCGTCGCCGTCGTACACCGCGTCGACGTCGACCTCGACCGCGCCCTCCAGGAAGCGGTCCACGAGCACCGCGAGGCCCTGCTGACGCCCCGCCGGCGCGGCGTTGGCCTCCAGCCAGCGGCGCATGTGCTCGGGGGTGTACACGATCTCCATCGACTGCCCGCCGAGCACGTAGCTCGGGCGCACCAGCACGGGGAAGCCGACCCGCTGGGCGACGGCGAGCGCCTCGTCGACCGACCCGGCGGCGCCGCCCGCCGGCTGGGGGATGCCGAGGTCGTCGAGCAGGGCGGCGAAGGCCCCGCGGTCCTCGGCGAGGTCGATGGCGTCGGGCTGGGTGCCGATGATGCGCACCCCGGCGGCGGCGAGGTCGCGGGCGAGCGCCAGGGGGGTCTGGCCGCCGAGCTGCACGAGCACCGCGACCTTGTCGCGGTCGCCGCCGACCGCGGCCAGCTCGGCCTCGTACACCTCGAGCACGTCCTCGGTCGTCAGCGGCTCGAAGTACAGCCGGTCGGCGGTGTCGTAGTCGGTGGAGACGGTCTCGGGGTTGCAGTTGACCATGACGGTCTCGTAGCCGGCCGCGCGCAGCCCGAAGACCGCGTGCACGCAGCAGTAGTCGAACTCGATGCCCTGGCCGATGCGGTTGGGCCCGCTGCCGAGGATGAGCACCCGCGGCCGGTCGCTCGGCGCGACCTCGGTCTCCTCCTCGTAGGTGGAGTAGTGGTAGGGCGTCTGCGCGGCGAACTCGGCGGCGCAGGTGTCGACCGTCGCGTACACGGGCCGGATGCCGGCGGCGTGGCGGCGCGCCCGCACGTCGGCCTCGCCGCAGCCGAGCAGCGTGGCGAGGGCCGCGTCACCGAAGCCGGCGCGCTTGGCGCGGCGCAGCAG
>SKPY01000059.1 GCA_007119305.1 Nitriliruptorales bacterium | reverse complement strand
GACTTCATGAACACCGCGCTGCGCAACGCCCTTGGCCGAGCGTTGGGTGAGAAGCCTTGAGGAAAGGAGCGGCGATGACCGCCAAGTTGGACTACCGGTGGCACCTGCGGCAGGTGATGGCAACGCGCGGCATGTTCGCCACCACCGATCTTGCCGGTCCGCTGGCCGAGCGCGGCATCCACCTGTCCTCCAGCCAGGTCTACCGGCTGGTGGCCGAGCGGCCCGAACGGCTCAGCCTGAAGGTGCTCATGGCGCTGCTGGACATTCTGGATTGTTCGATGGAGGACCTGATCGAGCCGGTCGCCGCCGAGTCGGCCGCCAGGACCCGAGCAGCCGGCGGCGAGGCCGGCGTCGGTGACTTGCGGCCGAAGCGGGCCCAGATCAGCAGGATCGACTCGTGAGGTCACCGCACGAAGCGCTCCTTGATCCGATCAGCACCATCGTGGCGGCGGTGACCACGGTTGATTCGAGCCTCGGAGGAGACACGGTCCGCAGGGTCGTCGAGCAGGTCAGCGGCGGACGAGCCAAAGGTCGCCGCTTGGCGACGACGCTGGCCGTGGACTCGTCGGTGCTGACCAGCGGACGTTCACCCGCTCCCAGGGTCGTGGGTGAGCTCCTGCTCGCCTTACGCGCCGCCGGGGCGAGGGCGATCTCCGCGCCGCGGTGCGTATCGTGCGGGCGTGAGCTCGCCTCGATGCAGCGTCGCGGCGAGGATTGGTATTGCTCGTCCTGCTTCGCGCGGCCGCAGCCTTGTGCCTCCTGTGGGCAGCAACGACAGGTGGCGTTCCGCGACCGGCACGGCAGGCCTCGCTGCTCCCAGTGCCCCGATCACGACGCCCGTGACCCGCGTTGGGTTCTGGTGGAGGTCATCAACGCAGTCGATCCCGGGCTGACCGCCGATGCGATCAGCGCGGCAATCACGGCTACCGTCGCCAGGCCAGCTGACCTGCAGAAGCTGGCGTGGGCGATCGAGGCGGTCCCTGAGCTGCTTACCGGAGACGGAGCGAAGGCGCCTTTCCCGATGGTGCTGAGGCTGATCGATGCGCTTTGTGACGCCGGCGCCACCCGGATCCAGCGGCCCGCCTGCCCGCGCTGCCACCGTGTGGTCACCCTGAGCAAGAAACGCGACGGGCTGCGGATCTGCCGCAACTGCTGCGCCCGCGCCCACGCCGTGCCCTGCGCCCGCTGCGGAGCGGTCCGGGAACCGGCCACACGGGACGCCCAGGGGGCACCGTTGTGCCCCAACTGCCTGGTTCGTGACCCGATCAACCTTGAGCAATGCGTCCGCTGCGGGCGTCGGCAAAGGGTCAACACGCGCGCTCGGGAAGGGCCGATCTGCGCGACCTGCATTCCCGCGACGATCGCGACCTGCAGCATGTGTGGGCGAACCGCGCCCTGCACGGTTTCCAAGACCACCGGGCAACCATGGTGTCGCGCGTGCGCCCGCTGCTGGGCGGAATGCTCGCGCTGCGGAGAATGGGCCGCCGTGCGCGCCGGCACCCGAGAGGCACCGTTGTGCGCCGGCTGCGCGGTCCCGGACCCGGATTTCTGGAAGGCCTGTCCGACCTGCGGCGCCAGCGGGCGCCTCATCGCTGGAGTCTGCCGCCGCTGCCACCTTCACGAGCAGCTCAGCGAGCTGCTCGCCGACGTCAGCGGCGAGATCCGCCCCGAGCTGCGGGCCCTGCACGAGACGCTGGCCGGCGTGGACCGGCCAGCCACGGTGGTCAAGTGGCTCAAGCGCGCCACCGTCAGGTCGATACTCGCCGACCTGGCCACGGGCAGGCGACCGTTGAGCCACGACGCCCTCGACGATCTCCCACCTGGCAAGCCGGTCGAGCATCTGCGCAGCGTCCTGGTGGCCACGAACGCGCTCCCCGCCCGCGACGAGCAGCTCGCACGCATCGAGCGGTGGGTCACCCAGACCGTCAACGAGCGCAGCGACCTCGAGGACAAGCAGGTGCTGCACCGCTACGCGGTCTGGCACCTGCTGCGGCGGCTGCGGCAGCGCAACCGTGGTGTGGAGGCCACCTACGGTCAGCTCGATGTGGTCCGTCAACAGGTCCGCGCCGCCATCGGCCTGCTCGACTGGCTGCGCGCCCGCGGGCTCACCCTGGCCACATGCGGTCAAGGCGACCTCGACGCCTGGCTGGCCAGCGCAGACGTCAGCCGCCGGGCCGAAACCGGCCACTTCGTCCGCTGGGCGATCTCCCAGCGCCTCAACGCAAGCCTGCAGTTCGCCGCCACCCGATGGACCGGCCCGTCCGGCCCGCTGGATCAGGAAGAACGCTGGCGGCAAGCCCGACGGCTGCTCCACGACGACACCCTCGATGCCGGCGACCGCGTCGCCGGTCTGCTGCTCCTGCTCTACGCCCAACAGGTCTCGACGATCAGCCGGCTGGCCATCGACGACATCGACACCAGCGACGACGCGGTCACGCTGCGTCTCGGGTCCGTGCCCGTGGTGCTGCCCGAACCGCTGGCGGCCCTCATCCGAGAGCTGGTCGCGACCCGGCGCGGCCACTCTGCGCTCGGCGACCACGCAACCTCCCCGTGGCTGTTCCCCGGCGGGCAGCCCGGCCGCCCCCTCAGCGCTGACAGGCTCGGCGAACGTCTGCGCCTGCTCGGGATCTCCCCCGCCCAGGCCCGCTCCACCGCGCTGTTCCAGCTCGCCACCGAGCTGCCCGCCGCGATCCTGGCCCGCATGCTGGGCATCCACATCAAGGTCGCCGTCGCCTGGCAGCAGCTCTCCGCGGGCGACTGGACCGGCTACGCGGCCGACGTCAGCCGCCGCAGCCACCATCGGGAGAACCGTTGATGCCCCAGCCGGTCACCGCCGGCCTGCTGCACCGTCTGGTGACCGGCGCGCACGCCCAAGGATGCTACGGGCTCGCCGTGGCCGTCCTCGTCGAAGACGACGACCGCATCCTGCTCGTCGGCACCGGCCACTGCTGGGAACCGCCCAGCGATCTGGTGCTGCCCGGCGAGGCCATCGACGACGCGGTCTACCGCACCGCCACCGGAGTCGGGGTCCACCTCGAGCGCCTCACCGGCTATCTCGGCCACCACGACCGCATCGACGACGAAGGCGTCATGCGCACGTTCGTGTTCGCCGCCACCGTCCGACACCGCGCCCTTCGCCCCGACCCGCAGCACCCCTGCCGGTGGGCCCCGGTCGACGACCTGCCCGACGACCTCGACGACGACCTCCTGCGCCTCGTCTCCGCCGCCCCGCCGGTCAACGCCCGCGACGGCGGGCAAGCGCAGCTGGCCGCCGCGCTGCGCGCCCACGCCCGCGGTCTGCTCGCCGACGAAGCGGCCGTCGAGTTGCTCATCGCCCACCGCCTGTGGCTACGCAGCAGCGACTTCATCCACGGCTACGTCGACACCGCACCCGCCGTCGACACCCACACCTCGATGGCCTGCGTGGACTGGGCCGGGGCCATCACCGCCCTGGACGCCGGAGCGCTGGTCTGCTCCAGCGGCGAAGGCCGGATGTTGCGCATCTCCGCGGGCCTCGCCGAAGGCATCCCCGTCGACCTGCGCGACGCCCTCACCGGCCTTGACGCCGACAACCTCGACCTCGTCATCCAAGCCGTGCTCCACACCGGCAGGCGCTAGAACACCATCCAGCATACGGGCGGCTACAACGCGACTCCCAGGGCTCCACATGGCTTCGCAGGGCTCCACAGCCGAGGCATTCAGACAGTTCCAATAACCGACTGTGCCATCACTGCGGTTCGACGTCGAACGGCTGCGCTGCTGCGCGCTGGACGTCGAAGACGTCCTCGAACGCGTCGGGGCGGGTGAGCACGGTGCCTGACATGACGCTGCCAGGCCTGGTCGCCGATCTGGTCGCCTCCCGCCACGCCGGCGGCTACCGCTTCAAAGTCCAAGAACGGGTGCTGCGCCAGTTCGCAGACCACTGCCGACGGCAGGGCTACCCGGACGGGTCGATCACCAAAGAAGCGGTCGAGGGGTTCCTTTACGGCCGTCACCTGCGCTGCTCCACGGTCCGGCGCAACGAGCTGGCGCTGCGCCAGCTGGTCGAGCACGCCCACGCCTTCGGCTGGGATGCCTACACCCCGGCCGCGGCAACTCGAGTCCGTG
>SKPY01000458.1 GCA_007119305.1 Nitriliruptorales bacterium | reverse complement strand
CTGCGATCGCTGCGGGATGCTCGAACCCCCGCCTTCGTGCACGACAACCTGCCGCAGTAGGAGCAGTCAACGTGAGCGCACCGACCCACGCCGATCCGGGCCTCGAGGTGCCCCCGATCGTCTTCGGGGCCCGCTCGGTGCTGCGGCACTCGCTGCGGCCCGTGCTGGCCCTATGGCTGCGGCTGAAGGTGGAGGGGCTGGAGCACGTGCCCGGTGACGGGCCGGTGCTGCTGGCCGCCACCCACCAGTCGCACGCGGACTCGGTGGCGATCGGGGTCGCCGTGCCCCGGCCCGTGCGCTTCCTCGGCGACGCCCGGCTGCTGGCCTGGAGCGGGATCGGGCCGCTGCTGCCCCGCCTGGGCATGGTGCCGCTGCGACGCGGTGCCGGCGACGCCGACGCCCTGGGGGTGCTGTCCCACCTGCTCGAGGAGGGCGAGGCGGTGACCGTCTACCCGGAGGGCTCGCGCAGTCGCGACGGGCGGGTGCACCGGCTGCGCAGCGGCGTTGCGCGACTGGCGGCGGCCACCGGCACGCCGGTGGTGCCGACCGCGGTGGCGGGCATCTACGACGTGTGGCCCATCGGGTCGCGTCCGCGGCTGCGAGGCGGCAGGGTGACGGTGCGCTTCGGCACGCCGATGGCGCCGCCCGAGGATCGCCCTCGCGACCGACGCGAGTTCACCCTCGACCTGCAGCACCGGCTCGCCGGGCTCGCCGGCGTCGAGACGGCCGAGGACTTCTCCCCGATCGGAGGCGGCGCATGAGCAGCCAGGCCGAGTTCGTCACCGGGTGCGATGTCGTCGACATCGCGCGGCTGGCCGAGGTGGCCGACCGCCGACCGGGGTTCGTCGAGCGCGTCTTCACCGAGCGGGAGCGCGCCGACGCCCTGCGCGGCGGCGTGGAGGCCGGCTCCTGGACCCAGCGCTCCCGCCTCGCGGCCCGCTTCGCCGCCAAGGAGGCCACCCGCAAGGCGCTGGGTGCGCTCGACCTCGGCTTCCACGCGGTCGAGGTGCGCACCGAGCCCGACGGCGCGCCGCAGCTGTGGGTGCGGGGCGAGCCCTCCGGCCTGGCCTGCTCGCTCTCCCACGACGCCGGCGTCGCCCTGGCGGTGGTCGTGGGCTCCGGTTCGGTCCGCTCGCACCCCCTCGACCACCCCACCCGTGCCGCCGTGCCGGCGGCGCAGTCCGACCCCGCCGCCTGACGGCGAGAAGGAGAACGCCCGTGCTGCTCGACGGCAAGCGGCTGCTGATCACCGGGGTCCTCGATCCCCGCTCGATCGCCTTCCACGTGGCGCGCTGCGCCCAGGAGCAGGGCGCCGAGGTGGTGCTCACCAGCCTGGGACGCGCGCGCCGGCTCACCGAGCGGGCGGCCGGCCGGCTGCCCACGACGCCGGACGTGCTCGAGCTCGACGTCACCAGCGAGGACGACATCGCTGCGGTGGCCAAGGACCTCGAGGGGCGCTGGGGGCGGCTCGACGGGTTGCTCCACGCGGTGGCGTTCGCGCCCGGCTCGTGCCTGGGTGGCGGGTTCCTCGACGCGCCGTGGGAGGACGTCTCCACGGCGCTGCAGATCTCCACCTACTCGCTGGCCTCGCTCGGGCGGGGCTTCGCGCCCCTGCTCGAGGCCGCCGACGGCTCCTCGGTGGTGGGGCTGGACTTCGACGCGAGCCTGGCGTGGCCCGGCTACGACTGGATGGGCGTGGCCAAGGCGGGGCTGGAGGCGACCAGCCGCTACCTCGCCCGCGACCTCGGGCCGCGCGGGGTGCGGGTCAACCTCGTCGCCGCCGGGCCGCTGCGCACCATCGCCGCCACCTCCATCGACGGCTTCCAGCATTTCGAGCCGGTCTGGGACGAGCGGGCCCCGTTGGGCTGGGACGTGCGCGATCCCGAGCCGGTCGCGCGCACCGTCTGCGCTCTGCTCTCGGACTGGATGCCGGCCGTCACCGGCGAGATCGTGCACGTCGACGGCGGGGCCCACGCCATCGGCGCCGGTGTGCCGCGCGCGGTCGACGACGGGGCCAGCGCGGTGGCCGGGGCGTGAGCGGCGAACCGGGCGTGTCCCACCACGGGACGACCGTCGCCCTCGACCGGACCGTGCCGGCGGTGCCCGCTGGGGTGCGGCCGCTGGCCGCGGAGGTCCGTGGCGCCGTGACCGGCCTCACCGGCGACGCGCGCCTCGACGACCTCGAGCAGGCCACCGCGGAGGTGCTGGCCAACGCGGTCGAGCACGGCAGCGTCGCCGGTGGCCACATCCGCGTGGAGGTCGAGGTGGGCGCCGACGAGGTGGTCGTCCGGGTGGCCGACGCGGGGCAGGGGGAGGTCCCCGCGCGCTCGCAGGTGGAGGGGCTCGACCCTGCCACGTCCGGTGCGGAGCGCGGCCGGGGGCTGTGGCTGCTGTACCGCCTGGCGGACCGCGCGAGCTTCCGGCGCACGGCGACGGGCAGGGTCACCGAGGTGGGATGGCGCCGGGCTCCCTCAGCGCAGCCACAGGGGCTGCAGGGGGAGGTGTGAGCCCGCGCCCGTGTCAGGTCGCCTCACTGCTCGTCGTCAGCCTTCGGCTTGACCGCGAGCACGGCGCAGTCGGCCTGCAGGATGATCTCCTGCGCGTTGCTGCCGAGCACGAGCTTGCCGACCGGGGAGCGGCGCCGGACTCCGATCACGATGAGGTCGGCGTCGTGCTCGGCGGCGGCCTCGACGAGATCCTGGGCCGGCGAGTGGCCGCGGGCGTACTCCACGATCCGGTACTTGACCCCCGCCGCGTCGAGCCGCTCGGTCACCCGATCGAACTCCTCGCGGTAGGTCATCACCTCGTTGAGTTCGTCCCTGGTGCCGCCGCGCATCGAGTGGACGACGAGCAGCTCGCCGTCGCTGCGCCGTGCCTCGTCGATCGCTCGGTCGAGTGCCGCCTGGCCCTCCGCCGAGCGCAGGAACCCCACCACGATCCGCATACGACCCTCCCGTGGTCATCTGTTCCGCAGCCTAGATCCCCCGCGGGGTGCTGTGACGGGCACTCCGTCACCGCTCGCTGGGCCGAACGGCAGGTGGTGTGCGGTCACGCGATGGCGACGATGCACTACGCGCGCAGCGCACAGGGAGGCCACCTCCGCCGCTCGTGTGCCGGTCGGAACCTAGGGTCGCGGGGCATGGCCCGTCGGCTTCGAAGGAGCGCCGCGACGTGACCGAGGGACCCCGGGTCGATCCGGAACAGCTGCTGCCGCCCGAGGAGCCGGTCCGGCTGCTCGAGGTCGACGGGACGTTGCGGGAGCATCCCGACTTCCCGCTCGAGGTCGCCGACGAGCAGTTGCGTGAGCTGTACCGGCGGATGGTGGTCACCCGCCGGGTCGACCGCGAGGCGATCAACCTGCAGCGTCAGGGCCAGCTCGCCCTGCACGCCTCCTGCCTGGGGCAGGAGGGCGCCCAGATCGGCTCCGCGCTGGCGCTGGCCGACGAGGACTGGGTGTTTCCCTCCTACCGGGAGCTCGGGGTCGCGATGGTGCGGGGTGTGGAGCCCGCCGCCCTGCTGCACGTCTGGCGGGGCACGTGGCTGTCCGGCCACGACCCCTACGGGTCGAACTTCGCGCTGATGTCGATCCCGATCGGCACGCAGGCGCTGCACGCCGCCGGGTTCGCCATGGGCGCGCGGCTCGACGACAACCCCGTCGTGTCGATCGCCTACGTCGGGGACGGGGCGACCTCCGAGGGGGACTTCCACGAGGGGCTGAACTTCGCGGCGGTCTACGACGCCCCGTGCATCTTCTTCATCCAGAACAATCAGTACGCGATCTCGGTGCCGTTGGAGCAGCAGACCCACGCGCCGACGCTGGCGCACAAGGCCGTGGGCTACGGCATGCCGGGCTACCGGTGCGACGGCAACGATGTGCTCGCGACCCTCGCGGTCACGCGCCGCGCGGTGCAGCGGGCACGGTCCGGGCAGGGGCCCGCGGTGATCGAGGCGATGACCTACCGGATGGAGGCCCACACCACCTCGGACGATCCCACCCGCTACCGCACCGAGGAGGAGCTGCAGGAGGCCGCGCGCACCGATCCGATCGAGCGGATGCGGCGCCTGCTCGAGCGCCGCGAGCTCGTGGACGAGGAGTTCGAGAGCGCCGTGCAGCAGGAGGCCGCTCAGGCCACCGCACAGCTGCGCG
>SKPY01000363.1 GCA_007119305.1 Nitriliruptorales bacterium | reverse complement strand
CCGGGCGTGTCACGCTCGGCACACGGGGCGGTCCAGCGCGGGGGCTGCGCGCCGTGTCGAGGAGGACCTGACCCTGGAAGAGGTGTTGCAGCGCCACCACGGCGGACCCGACGACGGGGTCTTCACCGACGGGGCGGCGGATCCCAATCCCGGCCCCGGGGGGTGGGGGGCGGTGTACGTCGTGGCCGGCGCGGTCGTGGACCGCGCGTTCGGGCACGAGCCGCACACGACGAACAACCGCATGGAGCTGACGGCCCTGCTGCACGGTGCGGACCTCGTGCCGCCCGGGACCCCCGCCACCGTGTACACCGACAGCCGCCTGTGCTACGACACGATCACCCGGTGGGCCGCCGGTTGGGAGCGGCGCGGATGGCGTCGCAAGGGGGGCGAGATCGCCAACCTCGACCTCGTCCAGGCGGTGTACGCCAAGTTCGGGTCACGACCCGAGCTCACCCTCCAGTGGATCAAGGCCCACGAAGGCAACCGTTGGAACGAGTACGCGGACGCCCTTGCCACGGCGTACCGCCGCGAGACGCTGTAGGGGGGATGCGCGATGGTGCGGGCTCCCGCTGCGTACCACAGGAGCGTGCGCGGCGAGCCGACCGGTCCGCTGCTGCTCGTCGCCGACCGGGTGCGCACCCTCGACCCGACCCACCCGGGCGGGCGGGCCGTGCTGACCGACGGAGCGTCCATCGTGTGGGTCGGCGACGACCCGGCGGATGCCCCGCACGCGCTCCTGCGCGGGCAGGCCACCAAAGTCGTGCTGGAAGGTGCCGAGCTGCACCCGGCGTTCGTGGACGCGCACGCCCACCTCACCCCCACGGGTCTGGCGCTCATGGGACTCGACCTGCGCGACTGCCGGAGCGTGGATGACTGCCTCGCCGGCGTGCGCGCGATCGCCGACGTGACGCCGGGCCACGTCATCTGGGGTGGCGGCTGGGACGAGTTCGACTGGGTGGAGCGCCGCCCACCGTCCGCCGACGAGCTGTCCAGGGCCGGTGGCGGGCGGCCCGTCTGCCTCATCCGGGTGGACGGGCACTCCGCGGTCATCGACCGGGGCAGCCTCGAGCTCGCGCCGTTGAGCCACGCCGACGGTGTGGACCGCGACGCCCGGGGGCGTCCGACCGGCTTGCTGCGGCGCGAAGCCATGCACATCGCGCGCCGCTGGTTCCTCGCCGGGTTGCCTGCCGCGCAGCTGGCAGAGGCGCGGGACGCCATCGCCGCCCATCTGGCGTCCCTGGGCGTCGCCAGCGTGCACGAGATGGGCGGCCCGGACGGCATGGGCATCGACGACTTCGACGCCTGGCTCGAGGCTGACTGGCCGCTCGACGTGGTGGGCTACTGGGGTGAGCTCGACCTCGACGTGGTGCTCGCGAGGGGGCTGCGTCAGGCGGGCGGGGCACTGCATCTGGACGGCACGATCGGCAGCGGCACGGCTGCGCTGCACGAGGACTACGCGGACGGCAGGGGGCGCGGTCACCTCTACCGCGACGTCGACGAGCTCGTGGCGTTCGCCACACGGGCCACCCGGGCCGGCGTCCAGGTTGCCTTCCACAGCATCGGCGAACGGGCCGTCGACCAGGCCATCGAGGCGTTCGAAACGGTCGAGGCTGCGGTCGGCAGCGCCGCGTTGCGTGCGTGCCGGCCGCGACTGGAGCACGTTCCGTTGCTGAGCGCTGCACAGATCGGGGCGCTCGCACGCCTCGGCGTCGTCGCCGTCTGCTGCCCGACCTCGGAGCGACGTTGGGGCGGGCCCGGCGGGGTCTACGAGCACCGCCTCGGCGCCGAACGGGCACGAGCCACCCATCCGCTTCGCCCCCTGCACGCCGCCGGGGTGACGCTCGCGTTCGGGTCCGGCACAGATCTCGTGCCGACCGTCCCGTGGGAGAGCGTGGCCGCCGCCGTCGGGCACGGACGCGAGGACCTCGCGCTCGACGAGGACACGGCACTCCTGGCCGCGACGCGGGGTTCCCGGCTCGCTGCTCGGGATGACGGCAGCGGGGTCGTGCGCCCCGGCATGCGCGCCGACCTCGCCGCGACCGAGCTCGGTCCCGACCGCCGCGAGGCCGTGCTGACGCTGGTGCGCGGCACGCTCGCCCACGACCGGGTGGGCGGCCTGCCGTGACAGGTCGGCTGCTGCTCGTTGCGGCGGGGGTGCACGACCTGGCGGGCACCCGCGCCCTTCCACGGGCCCTGCTGCTCCAGCGCGACCGCATCGTCTGGAGCGGAGCCGAGCCCGCAGCGGCCCCCCCGCACGAGCGCGCCAGCGACCTGGGTGCAGCCTGGATCACCCCTGCGTTCGTCGATGCGCATGTGCATGCGACCGCGACCGGGCTCGCGGCCTCAGGGGTTGAGCTCGCCGGCGCGCGGAGCGCCGCCGACCTGGTGGCCCGTGTGCAACGGCACGCGGAGCAGACTCACGAACCGGTGATCATGGGGGCAGGCTGGGACGACTTCGCCTGGCCGGAGGGACGACTCCCGACGGCGCAGGAGCTGTCACGGGCCGCGCCCGGACGGGTCGTGCACCTCACGCGCGTCGATGCGCACTCGTGCCTGGTCGATGCCGGCACCCTGGCCCACCTGCCGCTCGCAGACCTTGCCGGGGTGGCCCGCACTGCGGACGGTGCACCGACCGGGCTGCTGCAGGAGGACGCGGCGCAGGCCGCGCTCGCGGTGACGCGGGCCGCGCTCACCGCGCGGCAGCTGCACGCCGCCCGCCGACGGGCCTGCACAGACGCGGCCGCGCTCGGCATCGGCTCCCTGCACGAGATGGGCCACCCCGGCATGTTCGGCCTCGACGACGCCCTCGCGTGGGCGCACGGGTCGTGGCCGCTCGACGTGCTCGTGTGGTGGGCGGAGCTCGACCCGACGCCGCCGGCTCCGTTGCGACCCGGCGGCGACCTGTTCCTCGACGGGTCCATCGGCAGCGGCACCGCCGCGGTGAGGGTGCCCTACCGCGACGGCGGCGGAACGGGCACGCTGTTTCATGCCGACGACGACGTGGCGGCGTTCTTCACCGAGACCACCACACACGGGCGGGGTGCCGGCGTGCACGCCATCGGCGACCGGGCCGTCGAGCAGGCGGCCGGCGCCCTCGAGGCCGCGGCGCGCACGCACGGCGAGGAGGCGGTCCGTGCCTGTCGTCATCGCGTGGAGCACCTCGTGCTGGCCACGAGGACGCACGTGCGGCGCCTTGCCCGGCTGGGTGCCGTCGCGAGCATGCAGCCGGCGTTCGACGCCGCGTGGGGTGGCCCCACGGGCCTGTACGCAAGCCGCCTCGGGCCCAAGCGGTCGCTGACCAGCAACCCCTTCGCCTGGTGCGCCGCGGAGCCCGCGGCGTTGGCCTTCAGCAGCGACTCGACGGTGACGCCCCTCGCTCCCTGGGGCGGCGTGCTCGCCGCGGAGCAGCACCGGGGCGGACTCGGCATCACGCGCACGGCTGCGTTCGCGGCGCACACCGTCGGGGGGCGCTTCGCCGCCTGCCAGGACGACGTCGGCCCGCTCGCTCCGGGGCGGCGCGCCGACCTTGCGGTGTGGGACCGTGACCCGCTCGCGCTCGAGGATCCGCGCGACGCCCGCTGTCTCGCGACGATCGTACGCGGCCAGGTGGTGCACGGCACGCTCATGACCTGACCCCCTGACAACCACGTCGCCGCCGGCCGACCGTCCCCCACGCGGCGCTGGGCCGCGCGCGCCACCGCAGGCCCCATCGTGCGCGCGCCGCGCATCGCAGCCGCCAGGTGTCCGGTTCCCTGGGCGGCCGGGGCGGGTGACAAGCGCGCTGACCTGCGCCTCCGCGTGTCGCCGTCACCCGGACGCTTCCCGGCGCCGACGAAGCCTTGACGCTCGCCGGGGGCGGACCTAGTCTGCGCGTGCTTCCGCCGTTGCCTTCGGGCGGCGCGGAGGGCGGCGCTGGTCGAACGGACGGACCGCAGGTCGGCAACGCCACCAAAGGCGTCGCGCTGCTGTCGTGCCGACCGGTGCAGCCGCTGGACAAGGCCGGTTCGATATGACCGGTCGCTCATGCGGACCGAGCCCGGCGTGATGCCGCGCCGCGGTCCGGTACGTGGTGCAGCGGACAGGCTCAGTAGAGAACGCTCGGTCCGAGGTCCGTCCCGTGGGCGGGTGGAGCCAACGGCCTGTCCAGCCACT
>SKPY01000203.1 GCA_007119305.1 Nitriliruptorales bacterium | reverse complement strand
AGCGAGCTGTCGGCACGGCTGCTGAAGGGCTACCTGAACGACTGGTTCCTGAACCTCGCGTTCGCGTTCCTGCTCGCCGTGTTCTCGCATGCGCTCGTGACGCTGCTGTTCCTGCCCGACCAGGATGCGGAGCCGGTGCGCGCCCTGACCGCGCTGACCGGGGCCGTCCTCGCGTTCATGGCCCTCGTGCTCATCGTCCATGCGGTGCACAACAGCGTGCACGCGCTCGATCCGAGCCGCGTGATCCTGAGCGTGACCGCTGCGACGATGGACGCGATCGTGCGGGTGCATCCCAGGGCGCAGGATCCGAGTGCCGACGGCGCGGCGCCTGACTCAAGCGGGGGCGGGGCAGGGCGGCCGCTGGGGGAGGTGCGGACGCAGCGCTGGGGCTGGGTGACCGCCATCGACTACAGGGCCGTGGCCGACGCGCTGCCGGCCGGCGGTGTCGCCCGACTGACGGTCGGGATCGGCGACCTCGTCATGGGCGGTGGGCGCCTCGCCGAGGTGTCCGCCCGCGGGTCCGAGGAGGCGTGGGACGCCGCTGCTGTCGAAGCGGCCTTCGGCTTCTCCGACGCGCGCCACCTGCAAGACGACGTCGAGTACGGCCTGGCGCACCTCGTCGGCCTCGCGCTGCAGAGCCTCACGCCGGGCTCGGCCGACCGCGCGACGGCTTACGAGGCCTTGCGCTGCATCAACGTGCTCCTGAACGAGCTGCTGCGGCGTCAGCCGCAACCGCTCGCCCTCGCGTTCGACGACGACCGTGTCGTGGTCCGCTGGCGTGGCCGCACGAACCGGGACATCGTGCACGGCACGCTCGGCGAGCTGCGGCAGGGGGCCGAGGCATCCGCGGAGTTCGCGACCGCGTTGAACGAGGACCTGCGGGGCCTCGCATCGCAGCTGCGCCGCGACGGCTTCGACGGCAGCGCCGACCTCGTCGAGGGCGAGTCCGCCTCGCTTGTCGCAGACCGCCACTACCATGGCGACGATGCCGGACTTCAAGGTCGTCAGCGAGTTCGCGCCGGCGGGTGACCAGCCGCGGGCCATCGACGGGGTCACCGAAGCGCTGCTGCGCGGCGAGCGCGACGTCGTGCTGCTCGGTGTGACCGGCTCCGGCAAGACCTACACGGCGAGCAGGATCGTCGAGCGGGTGAACAAGCCCACGCTCGTGATCGCGCCGAACAAGACGCTCGCCGCGCAGCTCGCGAACGAGTTCCGCGACTTCTTCCCGGACAACGCGGTCGAGTACTTCGTGAGCTACTACGACTACTACCAGCCGGAGGCGTACGTCCCGTCGACCGACACCTACATCGAGAAGGACTCGTCGATCAACGACGAGATCGAGCGGCTGCGCCACCGGGCCACGATGGCGCTGCTGACGCGCAAGGACGTGCTCATCGTGGCGAGCGTGTCGTGCATCTACGGCCTGGGGTCACCGGAGGAGTATCGCGACCACGTGCTGCGCCTCGTCGAGGGGGAGGACAGCGACTTCGACGGGGTGCTGCGCAAGCTCGTCGACCTGCTGTACGAGCGCAACGAGCTCAACCTCGTGCGCGGCAAGTTCCGGGTGCGCGGTGACACCCTCGAGGTGATGCCGAGCGACTCCGAGCTCGCCTACCGCATCGAGTTCTTCGGCGACACGGTGGACCGCATCACGCGCCTCGACCCGCTGACGGGCGAGATCAGCGGCCAGGTCGAGGAGGCGTGGATCTTCCCGAACTCGCACTACGTGGCGAGCGCCGAGCGGATGCAGCGCGCGGTCACGACCATCGAGGCGGAGCTCGCCGAGCGCCTCGCCGAGCTCGACGGCGAGAACAAGCTGCTCGAGGCGCAGCGGCTGCGGATGCGGACCGCGTACGACCTCGAGATGATGCGCGAGGTGGGGTTCTGCTCCGGCATCGAGAACTACTCGCGGCACATCGACGGACGGGGGCCGGGGGAGCGGCCCGGCACCCTGCTCGACTACTTCCCCGACGACTTCCTCGTGATCATCGACGAGTCCCACGTCACGAACCCGCAGATCGGCGGCATGTTCGAGGGCGACCGCTCGCGCAAGGAGACGCTCGTCGAGCACGGCTTCCGCCTGCCGAGCGCGCTCGACAACCGGCCGCTCACGTTCGAGGAGTTCCGTGGCATCGTGCCGCAGACCCTGCACGTCTCGGCCACACCGGGGCCGTTCGAGAAGCGCGTGGCCGCCACCGTCGTCGAGCAGGTGATCCGCCCCACCGGGCTCGTGGACCCCGAGGTGATGGTCCGGCCCACGAAGGGCCAGATCGACGACCTCATCGCCGAGATCCGCGGCCGGGCAGACGCGAACCAGCGCGTGCTCGTCACCACGCTCACGAAGAAGATGTCCGAGGACCTGACCGACTACCTGCTCGAGTCGGGCGTCCGGGTGCGCTACCTGCACTCGGAGATCGACACCGTCCAGCGCATCGAGATCCTCCGCGCGCTGCGCCTCGGCGAGTTCGACTGCCTCGTGGGCATCAACCTGCTGCGTGAGGGCCTCGACCTGCCCGAGGTCTCGCTCGTCGCGATCCTCGACGCGGACAAGGAGGGCTTCCTGCGCAGCGAGACCTCGCTCGTGCAGACCATCGGCCGCGCGGCGCGCAACGTCAACGGCGCGGTCATCATGTACGCCGACGAGCTCACCGCGTCGATGCGGCGGGCGATCGACGAGACGAACCGGCGGCGCAAGCTCCAGATCGACTTCAACCACGCGCACGGCATCGATCCGCAGACGATCCGCAAGAAGGTCGGCGACATCATCGAGCGCGCCCGTGCCGCCGAGGCGGGCGTGCCCTACAAGGCGACCGCTCCCGACCTGCGCGCCCGGCGCAAGCGGGCGGGCGCCCGGGACGCCCCCGACGTGTCCGAGCTGCCCACCGACGAGCTGCGCAAGCTCATCCAGTCGCTCACCGACGAGATGAACGAGGCCGCCGCCGACCTGCGCTTCGAGTACGCCGCCCGCCTGCGTGACGAGATCAGCGACTTGAAGCGCGAGCTCCGCGGCATGCAGGAGGCGCTCCAGTAGCGCCCGGCGGGAGCCCCCGGCCAGATTGCCCCTGTTCGCCGGCCGTCGGGTGGGTTACGCTCGGGCTCCAAGGTCGGCGGGAAGCTTGGTGGGAGGAGACGGGATGCGCCGCTGGAGCGCGCGTTTCAGTGCAGTGCTGCTCGCGCTCGCGTTGGCCCCGGCCGCGGTGGCGGGGGCTGACGCCGGCAACCGGCAGGACGACGCCGTGCCGGGCCGCTACATCGTCGTGCTCGATCGGGGTGACCCGCGCGGCGTCGCCGCCGAGCACGCCCGACGCCACGACGCCGCGGTCCGCCACGTCTACACGCAGGCGCTACGCGGCTATGCCGCGCGCATGTCCGAGCAGGCGGCGAGCCGCATCGCGCGCGACGACCGTGTCCTGGCCGTGGAGGCCGACACGGTCGAGCGCATCGTCGGCCAGGTGCTGCCCACGGGCGTCGACCGCGTGGAGACGGACCGGAACCCGACGGTGTCCACCGACGGCAACGGGAACCAGGTGGACGCGGACATCGCGGTGATCGACACCGGCATCGACCCCGGCCATCCTGACCTGAACGTGGCGGGCGGACGCAACTTCACGGCGGGGCCCGCGGGGAGCTGGGGCGACGGGCACGGGCACGGCACGCACGTGGCCGGCACGATCGCCGCCAGCGACAACGGCCTCGGCGTGGTGGGGGTCGCGCCCGGAGCGCCCGTATGGTCGGTCAAGGTCTGCGGCAACAACGGGCGCTGCATGGCCAGCGACATCGTCGCCGGCATCGACTGGGTCGCACAGCAGAAGGTCTCGGAAACGATCGACTTCGCGGCGGCGAACTTCTCGATCTCGAGCCAGGACAGCCTCAACACCTGCGCCAGCCCGACGAACGCCACCCACAACGCGATCTGCGGCCTCGTCGACACCGGCGTGCCGTTCGTCATGGCCGCCGGCAACGACAACCGGGAGAAGCAGCCGTACCCGGTCGCGTTCAGCGTGTCGGCGATCGCCGACTTCGACGGCCAGGCCGGCGGCGCCGGCGCGCCGACCTGCCGCAACGACACCGACGACACCCTCGCGAACTTCTCCAACTACGGCGGCCACGTCGACATCGCGGCGCCGGGCGTGTGCATCTGGTCGACGCTGCCCGGGGGCGGCT
>SKPY01000222.1 GCA_007119305.1 Nitriliruptorales bacterium | reverse complement strand
GCTGTGCTCCGCGGTGCTCGGCACGCTGCTCGTCGCGGCGCTGGTCGCGCTCGGCGTCGCGCTGTGGCCGGCGAGCGGGCCCGACTTCGTGCGCGCAGGCGTGGCCCTCGACGACTTCACCATCGAGCTGCCGGCCCACCCGCTGCCGGCGGGGGCACCGCTGCGGCTCGACGTGACGAACGTGGGCGCGCTGCCGCACGATCTCATCATCGACGGCATCGCCGCCACCGAGGTGCTCGACGCCGGTGAGACGACCACGCTGGAGCTCGGGGGGCTCCTGCCGGGGGTCTACCGGGTGCACTGCGACGTGGAGGGGCACGCGGAGGCGGGGATGGTCGGAGAGCTCGTCGTCGCCGACGCGCGCGCCCGCGACCACGACCACTGACCCGTCACCGCTGCGGCGGGGGCGGTTCGCGCGGTGCCGTGCGGCGCAGCGCCAGCTCGACGATGCGATGGTCGTCCATGCGGGTGACGGTGAGCACGCCCTCGGGGAACGCGACCGCGTCGCCGACCTCGGGCACGCGGCCGAGCGTGGCCAGCAGGTAGCCGGCGACGGTCTCCCACTCGCCTGCGGGCAGCGTCACCCCCGCCCGGGCCTCGAGCTCGTCGGGACGCAGCGTGCCCGGGACCGCGAGCGTGCCGTCGGCGTGCCGGCGCAGCGGGGCGTGGCGGCGGTCCGACTCGTCCTCGAACTCGCCGATGATCTCCTCGACGATGTCCTCCAGCGCGACGAGCCCGACCACGCCGCCGTACTCGTCGACGACGAGCGCGACGTGCTGGCGGCGCTGGCGCATGTCGAGCAGGAGGTCCTCGAGCGGCCGGGACTCCGGGGTGACGAACGCCGGCCGGGCGAGGTCGGCCGCGGTCGTGCCGGCGCGGGCCTCGGCGTCCACCCCGAGCAGGTCCTTCACGTGCACGACGCCGACGACGTGGTCGAGGTCGCCCTCGTAGACCGGCAGGCGGGAGCGGCCCGAGGAGCTCGCGACGCGCTCGAGCTCGTCGACCGGCGTGTCGGCGGCGACCGCGACGAGGTCGGGGCGGGGGACCATCGCCGCCTCGGCGTCGAGCCGCGCCAGCACCAGCGCCCGGGTGAGCAGGTCGCGCTCCTCGACGTCGAGCTGGCCGACCTGCGCCGACTGGGTCATCAGCAGGGCCAGGTCGGCGGGGTTGTGCACCATGATGCGCTCGTCCTGCGGCTCCACCCCGAGCGCTCTGACGGTGGCGTTCGCGAGCGCGTTGAGCAGCCGGATGAACGGCCGGAAGACGAGCACGAAGGCGCGGAAGGGCCGGGCGAGCACGAGCACGGAGCCCTCGGGGTCGCTGATCGCCCACGACTTGGGGGCCATCTCGCCGACGACCATGTGCAGGAACACGACGATGGCGAGGGTCAGCCCGAACGCGACCGCGTGGCTGAGCGGCGCCGGCACGGCCATCCCGGCGAGCAGGGACTCGAGGCCGCGCTCGACGGCGGGCTCGGCGACCGCACCGAGACCGAACGACGCCATCGTGATGCCCAGCTGCGCGCCGGCGAGCATGAGCGACAGCTCCCGGGTGCCTTTGAGGGCGCTGCGCGCCGCCCGGCTGCCCTCCTCGGCGAGCTGCTCCATGCGCGACGAGCGGACCGCGAGCAGGGCGAACTCCGCCGCGACGAAGAACCCGTTCGCCGCGAGCAGGGCGAGGCCGAGCAGCAGGGCGGTGGCGCTCACGCCGGTCCCTCCCCGGGCGGGGGCGGGCTGTCGGGGATGAGCCGCACGCGCTCCACCGCGTGGCCGTCCATGCGCTCGACCCGCAGCCGCAGCCCGTCGAGGTCGACGGTGTCGCCGGGCGTGGGCACCCGCCCGAGCGCGGCCATGACGAGCCCCGACAGGGTCTCGTAGTCGCCCTCGGGCAGGCTGAGGTTGGTGTCACGCGCGACCTCGTCGGGCCGCCACGAGCCGGGCGCGAGCCACTCGCCGCTCGCGAGCGCGACGACCGCCGGCTCCTCCGCGTCGTACTCGTCGCGGATCTGGCCGACGAGCTCCTCCACGAGGTCCTCGATGCTGACCACCCCCGCGGTGCCGCCGTGCTCGTCGACGACGACCGCCAGCGGCGAGCGCGCCTCCCGCAGCTCGGTGAGCAGCAGCCCCAGCTTGGCGGACTCGGGCACGATGAGCGGCTCGACCATGAGCGCGTCGACCGGCGTGGTCGCGCGGCGCTCGGGGGGGATGCGCAGGATGTCCTTGGCCTGCACGACCCCGCGGATCTCATCGAGGCCGTCCGCCCCGACGACCGGGAAGCGCGAGTGGCCGGACTCCAGCGCGAGGGCCCGCAGGTCCTCGCACGACGCGTCCGCGCCGACCGCCACGACCTGCGGGCGGGCGACCATCGCGTCGGCGGCGTCGAGCTCGCGCAGGGCGAGCACCCGCTCGAGCAGGCGGGCCTGCGCGCCGGTGATGACCCCGCCGGCGCTGGACTCGCTGATCACCACCCCCAGCTCCTCGGGGGACAGGCCGCCGGCGAGCTCCTGGGCGGGTTCGATCCCCGTGAGCTCGAGCAGCCGGTTCGCGGCCCCGTCGAACAGGCGGATGACGGGGCCGGCCACGAGCAGGTAGGCCCGCATCGGGCGGGCGAGGGCGTACGCGAACGGCTCGGGGCGGGCGATCGCGAGGTTCTTCGGCGTGAGCTCGCCGAGCACCATCTGGGTGCCGGTGGCGATGACGAGGCCGAGCGCCAGCGCGAGCGGCCCCGCGGTCGCCTCGGGCACGCCCGCGAGGGCGACCACCGGGCCCAGCGCGCGGCTGAACACCCGCTCGGACAGGTAGCCGATGAGCAGGGAGGTGACGGTGATCCCCAGCTGCGCGCCCGACAGCATGAACGACAGGCGCGCCAGGACGGCCAGGCTCCGCTGCGCCCGGCGGTTGCCGGCCGCGGCGGCCTCCTCGACCTGCGGGCGCCGCGCGGCCACGTACGCGAACTCGCCGAGCACGAACCAGCCGTTGGCGAGGATGAGCGCGGCGATGGCCGCAAGCCCGAGCGCAGTCTCCATCAGCGCCGGTCAGTGTAGGCGGGGGGTGCCGGGCTCAGGCGCCCCCGCCCTCGCCGTCGCCGCCCCCGCCGCCCTCGCCGTCGCCGCCGTTGCCGTCGCCGTCGTCCTCCGCGCCGGCCTCGTCGTCGTCGGGTGGCGGGTCCGGTTCGGGCGGCGGGCGGGTGCCCCGCTCGATGACGCGCGGCTCCGCGAGGTAGCGGGTGCGCACCTCCTCGCGCTCCTCGCGGCCGTCGGGGAAGCGCAGGATACGGGTGACGACGATGTCGAAGCCCTGCCGGCCCGACTGCACCACCTGCTCGATGCCCTCGTCGAGGTCGGGGTTGTCGCGCACCTGCTCCTCGGGCTCGCGGTGGTTGTGGGGCGCGCCGCTGACGCTGTCGACCTCGACCCAGCGCGTGCCCCAGAACGACACCGTCACCGACGTGGCGCTGGACGACGTCGCGACGAGGATGCCGTAGGGCGAGTTGTTGTGGACCTTGAGGTCGATCTGGGGGTAGTTGAGGGTCGCCTCCCGGCCGGCGGGGTAGCGGCTGATGTAGTACGAGTGCGCCCTGAACTCGGGGATGTCGTAGCCGCCGAAGTAGGCCGCGTTGTACATCGTCGTGGCGAACTGGCTCACCCCGCCGCCGACCTCGGAGACGAACTCGCCGGCGACGATCGCGCCGCCGTCGGTGAAGCCCTTCGCGCGGGTGCGGGGCCCGACGTGCTCGTTCACGCTGAACGTCTCGCCCGGCTTGATGACCACGCCGTTCACCAGCTCGGCGATGCGCTGGATGTTGGTGACCCGGCTCTGGCAGCAGGCGAACTCGGTCGTGAACGACGACACCCGCTCGACGATGCCGAGCGCCTCGGCGTCCGCGGTGGTGAGGTCGGGCGTGACGGTCTCGCCCGCGAGCTCGGCCTCCCGCGGCCCGTCGCCGGTCGCGACCGCGAGGAGCTGCTCCGCCGCCAGCCCCGCGTCGAAGCGGAAGCCGTCCACCGACGGCTCGATGTGCACCGCGCCGGCCGACAGCGAGAAGCGGGCGCTGGTCGGCTCGCGCTCCAGCTGCGCGCGCAGCTCGGGGCCCACCTTGGCCTCCAGGGCCTCGGCGTCGGCCCGCAGCGCGAGGCTGGAGCCGTCGCGCTCGGCGTGCAGCAGC
>SKPY01000544.1 GCA_007119305.1 Nitriliruptorales bacterium | reverse complement strand
GTCCCCGCCGCGGCGTCCGCGGCGGCCCCGCAGGGACGGTCCCAGAGCAGCTCAGCGGCGCCGGCATCTGCCGCGGGTGGGGCTGGCGGCGGTCCGTCCGAAGGGCGCCCGGCCCCCCCCGAGGATCGTGGGGGTCCGCCCGAGGGTAAGGGCCCGCCGGAGGGTCGTGGGGGTCCGCCCGAGGGCAAGGGCCCGGCGGCGGGTCGTGGGGGTCCGCCCGCGGGTAAGGGCGGCCCGCCGGAGGACCGTGGGGGGCCACCCGAGGACAAGGGCGGCCCGCCGGAGGACCGTGGGGGGCCACCCGAGGACAAGGGCGGCCCGCCAGGGGGCGGTGGCAAGGGGCGGCCGTAACAAGGGCGGCTGTAGCAAGGCGGCTGTAGCACGGACGGCCGTAGCAAGGGCGCGTGCGCAGCAGGGTGCGGGCGCCGCGCGCGCCAGCCGTGTCAGCACCTCCATGACGGTCGCTGGCGCGACCGCCGCAACCGGATAGACGGAGCATGCGACCGCGGCGCTGGCGCTTGGGTCGCATGCACGTGTCAGGCGGGCGTCGTCCCGCGGCTGGCGGCCCGCTTGCGGCCCGCGGCGTCGAGGATGGTCTTGCGGGGACGCACCGCGGTGGGGGTGACCTCCACGCACTCGTCGGCGCGACAGAACTCGAGCGCCTGCTCCAGCGACAGCAGCTTCGGCGGGACGAGCCGGACCAGCTCCTCCCCGGTGGAGGCGCGGACGTTCGTGAGCTTGCGCTCCTTCGTCGGGTTCACCGCCAGATCCTCGGCACGGGCGTGCTCACCGACGATCATGCCCTCGTAGACCTCGGACCCCGGCGCGATGAACAGCGTGCCCCGCTCCTGCAGGCTCAGCAGGGCGAACCCGGTCGCCTTGCCGGCGCGGTCCGCCACGAGGCTGCCGGTCGGGCGGGTCCGCAGCTCGCCGTGCCAGGGCTCGTAGCCCTCGAACACGTGATGCAGCAGACCCGTCCCCCGCGTCTCGGTCAGGAACTCGGTGCGGAAGCCGATGAGGCCGCGCGCGGGCACGAGGTAGTCCATGCGCACCCAGCCCTGCGCGGCCACCCCGCCCGCCGTCCCCCGGTGGTTGACGAGCTGCTCCATGCGGCCCCGCCGCAAGGCGAACAGCTGCGTGACCACGCCGAGGTAGTCCTCGGGGACGTCGACCGACACGCGTTCCATCGGCTCGTGCAGGCGGCCGTCGACCTCGCGGGTGACCACCTGCGGCTTGCCGACGGTCAGCTCGTAGCCCTCACGGCGCATCGTCTCCACGAGCACCGCGAGCGCGAGCTCCCCGCGACCCTGCACCTCCCAGGTGTCGGGCCGCGGTGTGGGGAAGACCCGCAGCGAGACGTTGCCGACGACCTCCGCGTCGAGACGCGCCTTCAGCAGCCGGGCCGTGAGCTTGGTTCCTCCGGTGCCCGCCAGCGGCGAGGTGTTGACCCCGATGGTGAGCGCGAGGCTGGGCTCGTCGACCGTCAGCGCCGGCAGCGGGCGGGGATCGAACGGATCGGCGAGCGTGTCGCCGATCGTCACCTCGTCCAGGCCCGCGACGGCGATGATCTCGCCCGGCCCCGCGCTGTCGGCGTCGATGCGCTCGAGCGCCTCGGTGACGTACAGCTCGGTGACTTTGATCTGCTCGACGGGGCCGTCGTGGCGGCACCAGGCCACTTGTTGGCCCCGGCGGATGGTGCCCTCGTGCACGCGGCACAGGGCGAGCCGGCCGAGGTACGGCGATGCGTCGAGGTTCGTGACCAGCGCCTGCAAGGGCGCCCCGTCGGTGTAGGTGGGAGCGGGGATGTGCGTGAGGAGGGTGTCGAACAGGGGGACGAGGTCCGTGCCGCGCGTGTCCGGGTCGAGGCTCGCGTGGCCCGCACGCGCGACGCAGTACACGATGGGGAAGTCGACCTGGTCGTCGTCGGCGTCGAGGTCGAAGAACAGCTCGTACACCTCGTCGGTGACGGCCGCGACGCGGGCGTCGGGGCGGTCGATCTTGTTGAGCACGAGCACGATCGGCAGACGCGCCTCGAGCGCTTTGCGCAGCACGAAGCGGGTCTGGGGCAGCGGTCCCTCGCTGGCGTCGACGAGCAGCACGACCCCGTCGACCATCGCGAGACCGCGCTCCACCTCGCCGCCGAAGTCCGCGTGGCCGGGGGTGTCGACGATGTTGAGCTTGACCGGGCCGTCCGCGGACGGATAGGTGACCGCGGTGTTCTTCGCGAGGATCGTGATCCCCTTCTCGCGCTCGAGGTCGTGCGAGTCGAGGACCCGCTCGGCGACGTCCTGGTTGGCTCGGAACACGCCGGACTGCCAGAGCATCGCGTCGACCAGGGTCGTCTTGCCGTGGTCGACGTGCGCGATGATGGCGATGTTGCGCAGGTCGGTGCGGACAGGCACAGGCGGTGCTCCAGAGGCAGTGGGGAACGGCCGCGAACACGACCTACGGCCACAGAGTAGCGAGCCGCCAGGGCAACGCGCGCATGCACCCTTGGGAGCGGTTGTGCCGGATGCACCCTCTGTCGGCTGCTGTCACAATTGCGACAGCGACGACGCGGCTGGAGGGATGGCCGCCGCAGGAGGGTGCGAGGTGGCACGCGCCACACGCGGGGTACAGGGCACGGGCGGGAGCTGGGCCTGGGTCGTGGGCACCGCCGCAGCGACGGTGCTCCTCGGTAGCCTCGCGCTGGCGGTAGCGATCACCCTGTCCTGGCGGGAGGCGCTCGCCCAGGAGGAGCGGGTGCTGCCCGGCACCACCATCGCGGCAACTGACGTCGGGGGCCAACCGGGCGCGGTCGCACGTGACGTCGCGGCGGCTGCGGGTGAGGCCGCGCTCGACCGGACGGTGACGGTACGCGTCGGTGGTGTCGAGCGCGCGCTCACCCCCCGGGGCCTCGGCGGCACGAGCAACGCGGACGAGTTGGCCGCCGAGATCGTGCAGGCGACCGCGGACGCGTCGTTCGTCCAAGTCGCCCGGAGCCGGTGGCTGCCCGGCGGTGCCGGGCACGAGGCGGGCGTTCGTGTCCGCGTGGACGAGGACGCCGTCGGCGCGTTTGTCGCCGAGACGGCAGCCGCCTTCGATCGTCCCCCACGCGACGCCACGGCCGTGTGGGAATCCGACCGCGTCGCGGTTCAACCCCATGCGCTGGGCCAGCAGGTGGCACGCGCCGCTGCTTCCGCGGCGGTGCAGGAGGCAATCGCAGGCGGCGCGGACCACGTCCGGCTGCCCGTCGAGGATGTCGAGCCGGCGGTGCGCACCGAGATGGTCGGCCGCGTGCTTCCAGCTGTCGCAGCGGCGGTGGACAGGCTGCTCGACCGCCCCGCCACGATCGTGCACGCCGACACCGACACCGACTGGCAGGTCACCCCGCGAGCGCTCGGCGCCGAGCCCGACCCCGCCCCGCTCGTCGAGGCCGCGCTGCACATGGTGGCTGACGCGCCGCGGCCCGAGCTGCGTCGGCTCGCCCCCGGCGCCGATGGCGTCGGCGAGATCCCCCTCGTCGTGCCCTATCGTGAGCTGGCCGCGGTCGTCGCCGACGTGGCCGAAGCGGTTGACGTCGCCCCGCGGGACGCCGTGCTGGACCACTCGAGCGGGTGGGTGGAGATCCACCCGGAGCGGGCCGGGCAGGCCGTGGACCGTCCCGCTGCCACCGAGGCCCTGCGGGAGGCCCTACGCACCGGCGAAGCGGTCGAGCTGCCCATCGTCCCCGTCGCGCCGCGTGTCACCGCCCGTGACTACGGGCACGTCCTGCTCGTCCGCCAGGACCAGCGTCGCCTCTACCTCTACCGCGACGGGGAGATCAGCCGTGAGTGGCCGGTGGCGATCGGTCAGGGAGGCAGCCCAACGCCGACCGGGGTGTACGAGATCGGTGCGAAGCGCCACCTACCGACCTGGCACAACCCCGCGCCCGAGGGTTGGGGGGCGGACATGCCGGCGGTGGAGCCGCCGGGCCCCACGAACCCGCTCGGGGTGCGCGCCCTGAACTGGAACACTCTCGACGGCTGGGACACGCTCATCCGCTTCCACGGCACCTCGGCGGTAGGCTCGATCGGCCAGGCTGCCTCGCGCGGCTGCGTGCGCCTCACGAACCCCGACGTCACCGAGCTCTACGACCTCGTCCCGTCGGGCACCACGGTCGTCTCCACGTGGGGCTGACGGCTGGCGCGGTTCAGGTCGCGACCGGATCGACGAAGG
>SKPY01000114.1 GCA_007119305.1 Nitriliruptorales bacterium | reverse complement strand
GTGCTCCCGCGCTGCCGGCCCGGCACGCCGCTTGCCGGAGGGCAGGGCAGGGCCGACGACCGCCACGGGGAAAGGCTGTGAGGGCGATGATCAAGGTGGCGGTGCTCGACGACTACCAGGCCGTGGCGGCCACGATGGCCGACTGGGCACAGCTCGGCCCGGACGTCGCCGTGGACTTCTTCCACGAGCACGTCGCGGAGCGCGAGGCGCTCGTTGAGCGCCTCGCGCCCTACGCGGTGGTGTGCCTCATGCGCGAGCGCACCCCGTTCCCCCGGGCGCTGTTCGAGCGCCTGCCCGGGCTCCAGCTGCTCGTGACGACCGGGATGCGCAACGCGGCGATCGACATGGAGGCGGCGCGTGAGCACGGCGTCGTCGTGTGCGGCACGGGTGGCGCCACGCACGGCACCGCGGAGCTGGCCTGGGCGCTCGTCCTCGCCCTGGCCCGGAACCTGCCCACCGAGGATGCGTGGCTGCGCCAAGGCGGCTGGCAGCGCTCGGTCGGCACCACCCTGCACGGCCGCACGCTCGGCCTGCTCGGCCTCGGCAGGCTCGGCCAGGTGGTGGCCCGCTACGGCCACGCCTTCGGCATGGACGTCCTCGCGTGGAGCCACAACCTCACGGCCGAGCATGCCGCTGAGCACGGCGCGTCGCGGGTCGACGAGGACGAGCTGCTGCGGCGCGCCGACGTCGTGTCGATCCACCTCGTGCTGAGCGAGCGCACCCGGGGGCTGATCGGTGCGCGGGAGCTGGCGCTCATGCAGCCGAGCGCGTACCTCGTCAACACCTCCCGCGGTCCGATCGTCGACGAGGACGCGCTCGTGCGCGCCCTGCACGACGGGGTGATCGCCGGCGCCGCGCTCGACGTCTACCACGAGGAGCCGCTCCCGCCCGACCACCCGCTCCTCGACGCCCCGAACACCGTGCTGACCCCGCACCTCGGGTACGTGAACGACGCCGCGTACGAGGCCTTCTACCGCGACACCGTCGAGGTCATCCGCAGCTGGCGCGCGGGCACGCCCGTCCGGGTGATCGTGCCCGCCAGGTCGGGCGGCTCCGGGTGAGCCGTGCCCCGACGGCCCGGGGATGACGGGACCATCGGCTCTGGAGGCGCAGGCCCGGGTCACGTTGTCTGCAGGCACGGAGGTGCGCCATGACCGCAGTCCCAGCCGAGTCCCCGCCCCGCGTGCTGATCGAAAGCCCGGATCCTGTGGCCGCTGCCCGGCAGATGCGCCTGCTGCGCGAGGCTGGCGTGGACGCCGAGGTGTGCCGCGGGCCGCACCGTCTGCCGCAGGTCGGCTGCCCGCTGCTCACCGAGGGCACGTGCGCGCCGCTGACCCGTGCGGACGCCGTGCTCTTCGACCTCGACGTCGATGATCCGGTGGCCCGGGAGGTGCTCGCCGTGCTGCGTCTGCGCCATGCGGCGCTGCCGGTGGTGGCGGAGGTGCCGACCGAGACCGCCCGGCGCCACGCCGAGGCGCTCGCCGGCTGCGTCGTGGTCCCGCCGGTGTCCGACGAGCACCTCGTCGCGGCGGTCGTCGACGCGCTGGCAGCCCGCGGTGAACGGCCCGAGCTGGAGACCACCGCGCCGTAGCCGCCCGCGCGGCCCCCCGTTACCTTCGGTGCAGGTCGGGTAGGTTTGACCCGGTCGACCGAGGGAGGCCGTGGTGGACCGACTCAGCCCGCTCGATGCGTCCTTTCTGCACATCGAAGACGACGTCAACCTCATGCACATCGGTTCGGTGGGCATCTTCGAAGGGCCCCCTCCGTCGCACCGGGCCTTCTGCGAGGCCGTCGGCGGGAAGCTGCCGCTCGTGCCGCGCTACCGCCAGCGGGTGCGCACGGTGCCGCTCGACCTCGGGCGCCCCGTCTGGGTCGACGACCCGCACTTCAGCCTCGACTACCACATCCGCCACACGGCGCTGCCCGCGCCGGGCGGGCGCGCTGAGCTGCGCAACCTCGTCGGGCGGGTCATGGCGCAGCGCCTCGACCTCACGAAGCCGCTGTGGGAGATCTGGATGGTCGAGGGTGTCGAGGAGGGCAGCTGGGCACTGCTCAGCAAGGTGCACCACGCCCTCGTCGACGGCATCTCGGGCACCGACCTGCTCGCGGTCATCCTCGACTCCGCACCCGAGGCCTCGCCGCCAGTGCCGGACGCGTGGCGGCCGGCAGACGAGCCGACCGACGTGCGCCTGCTCGGCGGTGCCCTCGCCGGGTACGCGGTGTCCCCGTTCGAGCAGTGGCGGGTCGTGCGCTCGCTCGCGCGGCGGCCGGCGCGCATGCTGCGGCAGGCCGCCGGCAGCGCGAAGGGGCTCGCCTCGCTCTCCCAGGTGATCAGCCCGCGACCACCCTCGGTCCTCGTCGGCAAGATCGGCCCGCACCGCCGCTACGCGTGGACGCAGGCGACCCTCGACGACGTGCGGACCGTGCGCCGCGGGCTGGGTGGCAGCGTCAACGACGTCGTGCTCGCGGCGGTGACGCGTGGCTTCCGAGACCTGCTGCTCGCCCACGGGGAGGACGTGGCCGGCCGCAACGTGCGCTCGCTCGTGCCGGTGTCCGTGCGGCGGGAGCACGAGCGCGGCGAGTACAACAACAAGGTGTCGGCCGTCTTCGCCGAGCTGCCGGTCGGCATCGACGACGCCGTCGAGCGGCTCGAGGCCATCCGCGCGCAGATGAGCACCCTCAAGCAGTCCGGGCAGGCGGTCGCCGCGGAGACGCTCACGTCCCTGTCGGGCTTCGCGCCGCCGCTGCTGCTCGCCCTCGGGACGCGGATCGCGTTCCGGACGGCGCACCGCGTCATGCGCACGCCGACGGAGACCGTCACGACGAACGTCCCCGGCCCGCAGCAGCCGCTGTACGCGCTGGGCCGCCGGATGCTGACCGCCTACCCCTACGTCCCGATCGCGAGCCCGGTGCGGGTGGGCGTCGCGATCTTCTCCTACGACGGCCAGCTCACGTTCGGCCTGACCGCAGACCGCGACGGGGTCCGCGACATCGAGGTGCTCGCCGGGGGCATCGAGACCGGCATCGCCGAGCTCGTCAAGGCCGCCGACGAGGTCGCGAGCAGCTGAGCCAGGCGGGACAGCAGCAGATGCCCACCGCCGGACGGGGCCCCGCCACCGGCGCCGCGGGGGTGGGGCGCGTCGTCCGCATCGTCGCCACCGCCGCGGTGGCCTGTGTCGGCCTGGCCGCAGCCGGCGTGGCGAGCATCGCCGGCGCGCTCGTGTGCTGGAAGGAGGCGGCTGACTACTGCAGCACCGCGCAGCGCGCCTGCTGACCGGGTCCGCCCCGCGCCCCCGGAGCCGGGGTCGCGCGTCGACGTCCACTACGAGCGCGCGCGGCACACCCAACGCTGGCAGGTCGTGGCGGTTGCGGTGCGTGACCCCCACAGGTGAGCGTCCGGCCCCCGCCCGGGTGCGAACCGGTCGCGTGCGGTCGCCGGTCCCGGCGCTCAGCGGGCCAGGGCCCGCACGACGTCGATGACCCGGTCCTGGTCGCCGGGGGCGAGGTTCGACCCGCTCGGCAGGCACAGCCCGCGCGCGAACAGATCCGCGGACACGGCGCCGCCGGCGACCGCGCACCCGGCGAACACCGGCTGCAGGTGCATCGGCTTCCACACCGGTCGCGCCTCGATGTCCGCGGCGGCGAGCGCCTTGCGGATCTCGTCCGGCGTGGCACCGAAGGGCTCGGCAGCGACGGTCACACAGGTCAGCCAGCAGGTCGACCGTCCGTAGGGGGCCTCGGGCATGAACCCCAGGCCCGGCAGGTCGGCGAGCCCGTCGCGGTAGCGGGCGTTGACCCGTCGGCGGGCGGCGACCTTCGCGTCGAGCCCGGCGAGCTGCGCCCGGCCGACCGCGGCGAGCAGGTTCGACAGCCGGTAGTTGTAGCCGACGGTCGAGTGCTCGTAGTGCGGCGCGGGATCACGCGCCTGCGTGGCGAGGAACCGGGCCCGCTCGACGAGCGGGGCGTCGTCGGCGACGAGCATGCCGCCACCGCTCGTCGTGATGATCTTGTTGCCGTTGAAGCTGAGCACCGCGACGCGCCCGAGCGCGCCGGCCCGGCGGTCCTTGTACGTCGCCCCGAGCGCCTCGGCGGCGTCCTCGATGATCGGCACGTCGAAGCGCGCGCACGCGTCGGCGATCGCGTCGGCGTCGGCGCACTGGCCGTAGAGGTCGACGGTGATCACCGCCGCCGGCAGCCG
>SKPY01000164.1 GCA_007119305.1 Nitriliruptorales bacterium | reverse complement strand
TCGAGCGCGCGCTCATGCCGGCGCGGCAGGCGAGCGAACCGCGCGACCCACGCGCTCGCCTCGGTCACGGCCCCGGCCCGGTGCGCACCGCCGCGCGGCTAGCCCTTCGTGACGCCCAGCGGGGTGAGACGGGCGACCCGCCGCGACAGCCCCGCTTGCTCGCACACCCGCACGACCTCGTCGACGTCCTTGTAGGCCTCCGGCGCCTCCTCGGCGACGCCCGGGTCGGACAGGGCGCGCACGTCGATGCCGCGCGCGGCGAGCTCGGTCACGAGCGTGTCGCCCCGGTAGGCGCGCTTGGCCGCCTTGCGGCTCTGCGCCCGCCCGGCGCCGTGGCAGGTCGACGCGAACGCGAGGCCCTGGTGCCCGGCGAGCAACCAGCTCGACGTGCCCATCGAACCGGGCACGATGACGGGTTGGCCTACTGCGGCGAGGTCGGGGGCCAGGTCGGCATGCCCGGGTGGCAGCGCGAGCGTGGCGCCCTTGCGGTGCACGCACAAGGTGCGCTCGCGACCTTCGACGGTGTGGCCTTCGAGCTTGGCCATGTTGTGGGAGACGTCGTAGACCAGGCGCACCGCACGCGTGCCCAGGGCCGCCTCGAACGCGTCGCGCACCGCCTCGGCGAGCAGCTGGCGGTTCGCGCGCGCGTAGTTGGCGCTCGCCGCCATCGCCCCCAGGTAGCGCTCGCCCTCCGGGGAGCGCACGGGCACGCAGGCGAGCTGGCGGTCGGGCACGACGATGCCGTAGCGGCGCATGGCCTGCTGCATCGCCCGGACGTGGTCGGTGCAGACCTGGTGGCCGAGCCCGCGCGAGCCGCAGTGGATCGTCACCGCGAGCTGGCCGCGGCTGATGCCGAAGGCGTCCGCGGCCTGCGGGTCGAGGACGTCTGCGACCACCTGCAGCTCGCAGAAGTGGTTGCCGCCGCCGAGGCTGCCGAGCTGGGCGAGACCGCGCTTGCCGGCCCGCTCGCTGACCTCCTCGGGATCGGCGTCGGGCAGCCGCCCGCCGTCCTCGGTGCGCTCGAGGTCGTCGGGGACCCCGAAGCCCTCCGCCACCACGAACTCGGAGCCTTCGACGAGCACCCGTTTCAGCTGCGTGCGGTCGAGCTTCCGCAGGCCGCCCGGTCCGGTGCCGCGTGGGATCCGCCGGTCGAGCTCGTCCATGATGCGCCGCAGCGCCGCGGTGTCGACCTCCGCGTGCTGCACCGGCGCGACGAGCGTCCGCACCCCGCAGGAGATGTCGAAGCCCACGCCGCCGGGCGAGACCACGCCGCCGGCGTCCACGTCGGTGGCGGCGACCCCGCCGATGCAGAACCCGTACCCGAGATGCAGGTCGGGCATCGCGTAGCTCGCCTCGACGATGCCGGGCAGCGTGGCGACGTTGGCGACCTGGGCGAGCGTCTCGGACGCGTTGTCCGGCAGCAGCTCCTCGCTGGCGAAGACCACACCCGGCACACGCATGTCCCCGCTGCGGGGCAGCTCGTAGCGCACGTCATGGACACGGTGATACTCCGGCGCAGCCATGTGATCACCCTCGGATCGTCGCCCTGCAGCAGGGTTCTACCCGGGGGGATGGATGCTCACGCGCTCCCACCAGTCCGCCGAGTGGTCCGCGTGGCGCAGCGCGACGAGCAGCTCCGTCACCTCCGCGGCAGGCCGCGGGTGGGAGAAGCGGAACCCCTGCGCGAAGCGGCAGCCGTAGCGGCGCAGCTCGGCGACCTGGCGTGCGGTCTCGACCCCTTCGGCGATGACCTCGAGGTCGAGGCCCCTGGCGAGGCCCACCACGGCCTCGGTCAGGCCCCCGCGTCCGCCCGGCCCGGTGATCTCCTGCACGAACTCGCGCGGCACCTTGACCATGTCGAGGGGCAGGCGCTCGAGGTAGCTGAGCGAGGAGAACCCCGTGCCGAAGTCGTCGAGCGCGAGCCCCACGCCCAGCTCACGCAGCTCGCGCAAAGCCACGAGCCCGCGCTCCTGCATCAGCACGGACTCCGTCACCTCGAGGATGAGCTGCGCACCGGCCACCCCGCTGGCCTGGAGCACCTCGGCCACCTCGGCGACGATGTCGGGCTGGTCGAGCTGCACCGGCGAGAGGTTCACGCTCATCCGCCGCAGGTCGCCCAGCCCGCGCTCCTGCCATGCGCGCAGCTGCTGGCAGGCGCCCTCGAGCACCCACCGGCCGAGCGCGGAGATGGCGCCGCGCTCCTCCGCGATCGGGATGAACTCGCTGGGCGGCACGGAGCCGTGCCGAGGGTGGTGCCAGCGCAGCAGCGCCTCGAACCCGACGATCTCGCGCTCGACGAGGTCGATGATGGGCTGGTAGTGGATCGCTACCTCGTCGCGCCCGAGGGCGCGCCGCAGGTCGGCGCCGAGCTCGAGGCGACGCAGCATCGGCTTGTCCATCCCCTGTTCGTAGACCTGGACGCGCCCCTTGCCGCGCTCCTTCGCGCGGTACATCGCCACGTCGGCGTGGCGCAGCAGGGTTGCGGCCGAGGTGACCGTGCCGGGCTCGGCCACCGCCACGCCGATGCTCGCGGACGTGACCGCCTGCGCCACGCCGAGGTCGACAGGGTGGTCGAGCGCGCGCAGCAGGCTCGTCGCGACGGCCAGCGCGTCGTCTGCGCCGCTGATGCCTTCGAGCAGGACCGCGAACTCGTCGCCGCCGGCCCGCGCGACGGTGTCCGTGCCCCGCACGTGGGCGCGGAGCCGCTCGGCGTGGTGCCTGAGCGCGACATCGCCGACATCGTGGCCGAAGCGGTCGTTGATCGCCTTGAAGTCGTCGAGGTCGATGAGGGCCACCGCGCAGCCGTCGCCCGCGGGGCTGCGGGCCACGGCCGCCTCGAGCCGCTCGCGCAGCAGCGTCCGGTTCGGCATGCCGGTCAGCTCGTCGTGGTAGGCCTGGTGGCGCAGGCGCTCCTTCGTGCGGGTGAGCTCGGCGAGGGAGCGCTCCACCTGCTCGGCGCGCAGCCAGCCGCTGATCTGGTTCGCCAGCGCGCCGAGCAGGTCTTCGTCGATCTTGTCGAACGACGGCTGCGCGCCCACACGGTCGCCGATGATGAGCAGCCCGCGCGGCTGCGCCGCACCGGCCAGCGGTACGGCCAAGCCCTGCCCGATGCCCCGGGCCTTGAGGTAGGCGGTCAGGGCGTCGCGCGGCCCGGCTGGCCGCAGCGCCCCGTCGCCGTTCGCCGCCCGTGCCGCGAGCGCCTCGAGCAGCGGTCGTGGCTCACGCGGCACGACCGCGTTGCCCACCACCGCGGGGTCGCCGGTCAGGCGCACACCCTCCCCGTCGGCGGTGGGGAACAGCAGCACCTCGGCCCGGGTGACCCGGAACATGCGGCTCGCGTGCTCGACGAGCCGGCCGAGCGCACGGTCGATGTCGCCCGTCTCGGTGAGCACCCGTGAGCCCCGGTAGAGGAACTCGCTCTCGATGCGCCGGTGGCGCTGGCGGGTGTAGCCGCGGTAGGCGAGGAGAATGCTGAGGCCCGGCAGCGCGAGCAGCCACACGGTCCGGGGGTCGCTGTCGATCAGCGCGACCGCCAGCAGGCCCACGCTGGCGTTGGTGAGGTTGCCGAGCAGGCCGAGGCTCACCCCGAGCCCGAGCTGGCGGGGGTCGAACCGCCGCTCCGCCAGCGTGACGGCCAGGCTCACCGCGACCGCGCTGATGACCGCGGCGATCCCGACGGCGATCACCGCCGCCGCGGCGCTGCGCAGCTCGAGGGTCGCGATGTCCCTCACCAGCGCGTGGAACAGCAGCGCGCCGACGGCGACCCACAGCGCGTAGGAGGCGACGTTGTAGGCGGCCTTGATCGGTGGTTGGCGGCCCTCGAGCAGGAACGCCGCCCCGGAGCCCAGCACGAGCGCGACGAACACGTCGAGCGGTGCGGCGAAGAACAGCCCGAACACGAAGACCGTGTCGGCGAAGGAGAACGCGTGCGCCTCGCGGCGGAGCTCGATCTCGACTGCCCAGCGTTCGGCGACCAGCGCAAAGGGGGCGAGGTGCCACCACGCGAGGCGCAACGGCGCGTCGATGACGGGCTCGAGGCCGCGCAACCAGCCCATGGCGAGGACTGCTGCAACCGCTGCGTAGGCTGCCGCCAGCACCCAGATCGCCAGCTGGCCCGCGGACCGGCGGGGCACTCCACGGAGCCGGCGCGCATTCGACCGGCCCCGCGTCGTGTCCGGCCGTGTCAACACGCCTCCCTCACCTTGAC
>SKPY01000310.1 GCA_007119305.1 Nitriliruptorales bacterium | reverse complement strand
CCCCACGCCCTCCGGCCGACCCGCGTGCTCCGGCGGCCCGCCCCTCGGGTGCTCGGGGTGCTGCCAAGCGGGGCCGGGACGCAGCGCGAAGCAGGCGGCGCGCTCCTCGGGGTCACCGTCCGCGGCGAGCATGCACTCCCCGAACCTGCGCACCTCGGCGGCCCGCGCACGGCCGAACGCGGACGCGGCCGTGCCCGTCTCGCTGGGGATCTCGAGCGTGTCAGGGTCGGTCTGGGTGTCGAGGACGACGCCAACGGGCGCGGTCTCGCTCGCCGTGAACGTGCCTGACGCGGCGAACGCCGCCCCAGCGAGCAGCAGGACGCCAGCCAGGGCCACCACTTGTATCCCGGCGCGTCGCAGCAGTGCGGGGATCATGCTGGCGCCTTCCTCTCTGCGCACCTCGTGACGCTACGGTCTGCTGTCTACCGGCTACAGCGCGCGGACGCCACGAAGGGTTACGGGCGCGGGCAAGCTTTTCTCGCTCGGCCGGCCACCCGTTGCGCCACCAGGCGCAGAGCGCGACGGCCTCGCCTCCTCGCGGACCGACCCGCCGCAGGGCAGAGCCCGGGTTCGTTGCCCGCGGGGGCGCTTGTTACCATGCGCTCCCACGCGCAGCCGCCGAGCCTGCCCGCTGCTGGCCCGGAGCCAGGCTGCGCGAGCCGCCGGGTAGGTCCCGACCGGGCGCGTGCCCAACCAGCGCTGCGCGTGCCCACCCGCGACGAGGAGCTCGTTGATGCCCGACCTGTCGACACTCGACGTCGTCCGCATCGTGGCGGGCAGCCTCGCGTTCGGTGTCTTCGCGGCCTTCGCCGTGTTGCGGCTGGGCTTCCTGCTGCGCCTGGTGCTCAAGGCGCAGCCGATGCCAGACCGGATGGGCCGCTGGGGTGAGAAGGTCCGCTACCTAGTGCAGCACGTGCTCGCCCAACAGAAGATCCTGCAGTGGACCGGGGCCGGCGTGCTGCACGTCTTCATCTTCTGGGGCTTCCTCGTCCTGCAGTCGCAGACCCTCGAGGCGATCGGGGAGATCTTCGACCCCGACTTCGCGCTGCCGCTCATCGGCCGCTCCGACGCGTTCGGCTTCACCCAGGACCTGTTCACCAGCCTCGTCATCGTCGCGGTGGTGGGGTTCGCCCTCATCCGTTTCGTGCAGGACCCCAAGCGGCTCGGGCGTGACAGCCGCTTCTCCGGCTCGAACCTGCTGCAGGGCTGGTACGTGCTCATCGCCGAGTTCGGACTCGTCTACACCGTGCTCATCCTGCGTGCCGGGCGAGCCGCCAAGGGCACGCTGCCCTACCCCGACGGCGCCTTCCTGTCGAGCTGGCTCGGCGGCTACCTCGAGGGGCTCACGGCCACCGAGCTCGACCTCATCGTCACCGCCTTCCTCGTGGCGCACCTCGCGGTCATCGGCGGCTTCTTCCTCTTCACGGTGCACTCCAAGCACCTGCACATCCTGACGATCCCGTTCACGGTGGCGTTCGCCCGCCAACCCAAGGCGCTCGGCAAGCTCGAGGCCGAGAAGATCGACGTCGAGGCGATGAGCGAGGACGACGTGCTCGGGGTCGGCAGCCTGGAGCACTTCGGGTTCAAGCGCTTCCTCGACATGTACACCTGCACCGAGTGCGGGCGCTGCCAGAGCCAGTGCCCGGCGTGGAACACCGGCAAGCCGCTGTCGCCGAAGCTGCTCATCATGGACCTGCGCGACCACCTCTACGACGCGGGCGGCGACTGGCTGAAGAGCGAGACCAACGGCGAGCCGATCACCCAAGCCATGGGCAAGACCCTCGTGGGTGACGCGCCCGGGCAGGACAGCGCGGTCATCGACTTCGACGTCCTGTGGTCGTGCACGACCTGCGGCGCGTGCGTCGAGGAGTGCCCGGTCGACATCGAGCACGTCGACCACATCGTCGACCTGCGCCGGTACAAGGCGCAGATGGAGTCGAGCTTCCCGCAAGAGGCCGGCGCCATGCTGCGCAACATCGAGAACTCCGGCGACCCGTGGGGCGGCGGTGCGAGCAAGCGCATGGAGTGGGCCGCCGGCCTCGACTTCGACGTCCCGGTCGCCGACGGGCCGCTGGACGACGACATCGAGTACCTGTTCTGGGTGGGCTGCGCCGGCGCGCTCGAGGACCGGGCGAAGAAGGTCACCGCCAACGTCGCGGAGCTGCTGCACGCAGCCGGGGTGAAGTTCGCGGTGCTCGGCCCCGGGGAGGCGTGCACCGGCGACCCGGCGCGCCGCCTCGGCATGGAGTACCTGTTCCAGATGATGGCCCAGACCAACGTCGAGACGCTGAAGGGCGTCGGGGCCGACAAGAAGACGATCGTCGCCTGGTGCCCGCACTGCTTCAACACCCTGCGCAACGAGTACCCGGACTTCGACGGGCACTTCGACGTCGTGCACCACACCCAGGTGCTGTCCAGGCTCGTCGCCGAGGGCCGTCTCGCGCCCTCGACCGACATCGACGCGACCGTCACCTACCACGACCCGTGCTACCTCGGCCGCCACAACGAGGTCTACGACCCCCCGCGTGCGGTGGTCGACGGGGTCGGCGGCCTCGCCAAGGTCGAGATGCCACGCTGCCGCAACCAGGGGTTCTGCTGCGGTGCGGGCGGGGCGCGCATGTGGATGGAGGAGACGATCGGCAAGCGCGTCAACCACGAGCGCATCGACGAGGCGCTGTCGCTCGAACCCGACTACGTCTCGACCGCCTGCCCGTTCTGCATGGTGATGCTCGACGACGCGGTCAACGACAAGGTCGGCTCCGGGGATCTGGCCGAGGGCAAGGTCAAGGTGGTCGACGTCTCGCAGATCCTGTCCGAGTCGCTGCTGCCGATCGCGCAGGTCAACGGCGACGCTGCTCACCCCTCGGCCACCGGAGGCGGCACGGAGCCGGCGGGCCAGCAGTAGCCCCGGGACGCGGGCGTCCCCCGGCGGATGCGGCGCCACGACCGCACCCCCGGCCTCGTCCCGCCCACCCCGACGAATGCGGCGCCACCGCCGCAACCGCCGACGCCGCCCCCTACCCCCGACCAACGCGGCGCGAGCGGCGCGACGCCTCGGCGATCAGCCCCCGCGGGCGCGGAAGTGCTTGCTCAGCGCCTGGGTCTGGAACTGGTAGTGGCTGCTCGTCGCGCCGTAGAGGACGTCGGGCGTCTCGAGGGTGCGCTCGTAGGTGAGGGTGCACACCCGCTGGCCGTGCTCGACCATGAACGGCACGTCATGGGCGCGCACCTCGAGCGCTGCGCGGCTACCCGGCCCCCCGGTGCCCGCCCGGAACCCGAAGCCGGGATCGAAGAAGCCGGCGTAGTGGGTGCGCAGCTCGCCGCTCGTCGGGTCGTAGGCCGTCATCTCGGCGGCTAGGTCGGGAGGCACGGACACGCCCTCGCGCGATAGGAGCAGGTAGAACTCCTCCGGCTCGAGGACGATCCGCAGGCGCCGGTCGGCGGTGACCGGCTCCCAGAACTCCTCGGCGTCGTAGTGACCGATCTTCGACAGGTCGATGAGCTGGCTGTTCTTCTTCGCGCGGTAGCCGACGAGGCGCCGGTCGTCCTCGCCGGACAGATCGAGGCTGAGCAGGAGGCCGCGGCTGACCGCGAGCTCGGCGGCGGGGACGGGGTCGTCGGCGAACCACACGAGCGGTGACCGGTCGCAGTGCTGGTTCACGATGTCGTCGTCGGACAGCGCGCCGTCGCCGGCGACGAGCCGCAGCTGGTTCAGCGACAGGCCGGTCTGCACCTTCACGGTGAAAGAGCGCGAGACGACCTCGAGGTAGAGCGTGCCGGTGTAGCCGGCGGGGATCTCGTCGAACTTGTAGCTGCGGTCGGTGATGACCCGGGTGAACAGGTCGAGCCGCCCGGTCGAGCTCTTCGGGTTCGCTTTCGCGGCGAGCCCCTCGGGCAGCTCGAGATGCTCGATGAGCGGGATGAGGTAGGGGCGGTTTTGCTCGAGCACCGCACCGTCGCGCAGGTCGAGCTCGCCCATTGCGAGGTCGGCGAGCTTGTCCTCGACCCGGTCGCTCTCCGGCAGGAAGCTGCACTGCAGGCGGTAGGCCTTCTCCCCGAGCCGCAGGTCGAGGCTTGCAGGCTGGACGCTGTCCGCGTCGATCGTCCAGCGGGAACGCACGAGGCCGTTCGCGCAGGCCTTGCGCAGCCACTGCGCCGGCAGCACGCCGGCGGCGCCGGCAGGCAGGCCGAGGCCAGCGTCGGGCTCAGCCGGCATGCTCGATCCTCCAGGAGGCGCCAACCCT
>SKPY01000443.1 GCA_007119305.1 Nitriliruptorales bacterium | reverse complement strand
GGGAGGCCGGGTCGGAGCCGACTCGTGCCGAAGACCCGCCAGGCTTGCCTCCGCAGCCGCCATCCGATGCGCTGTTCGACGTCGTGCGTCGCGTCCCGATGGTGGGCCGCGCGGGCGAGTACGAGCAGCTGCGTTGGCTGTGGGGGGCGGTGTGCGGTGGCGAGCGGCGCGTCGCGCTCGTCTCGGGTGAGGCCGGGGTGGGCAAGACGCGACTGGTGGCCGAGCTAGCGAGCGAGGCCACCGGGGAGGGGACGGTGCTCGTGGGCGCTGCGAGCAGGCACCCTTGATCCCTTACCAGCCGGTGACGGACGCGTTGCAGGCCAGCGCGGGGGCCGCCGACGCGCTCGCGCAGGCACCGCAACCTCTGCGCGCCCGCCTCGCCCCGCTGATGGAGCGCCGTGCCGGACCGCGATCCGAGGATCCCGCGGGACCCCAGCAACCCTTCGGAGCTGACACCCCGGAGGACCAACGGGGCGCCTTCCTCGCCGCGATCGGCCAGTTCTTCGCGCGCATGGCCAGCGCGGCGCCGGTGCTGTTGGTCGTGGAGGAGGCCGAGTGCATCGACCGGGCCAGCGCACAGCTGCTGCGCCATCTCGCCCACTCCCTGCCCGAGCGCCTACTGCTGCTGATGTGCTTTCGCGACCCTTCCGGGAGCCGACATCCCCCGCTGCAGGAGCTGCTCGCGGACCTGGAGGGCCGCGGCGTGGCGGACCGTCTCGCGCTGGAGCCGCTGACCGAACCCGATCTCGCTGCGCTCGTTGCGAGTTGGACCGACGCTGAGGCCCCCGCCGACTTCGTGCACACGCTGTGGTCGTCCACGGGCGGCAACCCGTTGTTCGCCAGCGAGGTGGTCCGCGACCTCGCCGCCCGTGGCGGCATCGACCGCACCGACGACGCGTGCCCCGCGGGGTGCGCGACGTGCTCCGAGAGCGTCTGCGCACGCTGTCGGCGACCGCCCAGGCGGTCATCGCCTACGCCGCCGTGCTCGGGCGCGAGTTCAGCATCGGCCTGCTCACCCAGGTCGCCGACGAGCCCGAGGAGCGCGTCGTGGACGCGCTGGAGGAGGCGGTGCACGCGACATCCCGGCCCGGACACGGCAGCGGCTGCACCTGAACGCCGCGAACGCTCGGGAGGCGGCGGGGCTGCGGCGGGCTGCCGACGTCGCCGCCGTCGCGGCGCACCTGCGCGCCGCCGGATCGCTCGCCGATCGCAAGCGCACCGGCGACGTGAGCCTTCGGGCGGCCGACGAGGTGGCGAGCGTGTACGCGTGGGACGAAGCGATCGGCCACGCCGAGGCCGCGGTGGCGATCCTGGACCATGTCGGCGCGCCGCCGGCTCGGCAAGCGGAGGCCGCCGCGCGCGCCGCTGAGCTCCTGATCCGGGCCACCAGCGACTACGGGCGCGCGGTCGAGCACCTGCAGGCAGCCCTCGAGCACTACCGCGCCACCTCGGACGATGTCGCCATCGCCACGGTGCGCAGCCGCCTCGGGTACGTGCTATCGGTGCACTACCGCGTGATGGACATCCCCAGGGCGCTGGAGCACTTCGCTGCTGCCGAGTCGCTTCTGACCGACGGATCGGCAGCCTTCGACGTGCATCACGGACAGGCCATGGCGGCCGTGTTCGGGCTGCGCACCGAGGAAGGCTGCGCCGCATCTGACCGGGCGCGGGAGCTCGCCGACGGCTTGGGACGCCCCGACCTCGTGGCGTTGGCGCAGGCATGGCAGGCCAGTCACCGGGCCCACCGCGGCGAGCTCACCGCCGCGCTTGGGAACGCGCCTTGGCCCTCGCCCTCGAGGGGCCCCACATCCCTGCCGAGCTGATGGTCCGTGCCGAGCTCGCCCGCGGTCTCGCCACCAGCGGCGAGGTCGGCGAGGCGGCCGAACACCTCGCGCACTGCGAGGCGCTCCTCGCCACCGAGGACTGGCGCGGCCAGACGGGCAACGTCGAACTCGCCCGCGGCGCGCTCGCCGCTGCGCAAGGACAGCACGAGCTCGCCGAAGCCACCCATGCCAGAGCACTGGCGACCTTCACCATGTATCAGCTGCCCTGGAGGCAAGCCGAGACGCTCCTCGCGTGGGCGCGCTGGCTCGCCGCGGCAGGCCGGCCGGACGATGCGGAGGCGAAGGACCGCGCCGCCTCTGACACCTACCACGCGATCGGCGCTGCCAACCGATGGCGTCGACGCCTGCCGGAACGAAACGCAGCGGTCCCGCCTGCACAACCATGACTCGCTGACCTGCGGGTTTGCGTTGCGGGGTCCGGTCTCAGTCATCGCCGTTGCCGTCCACTCTCGGCCGTCGTTGCCCGTGAGCGTTGTCATGAGCCTGCCACCGGGAGCGGTCCTGCCCGCCTGCCGCGGCGGCGGGTTCCCCCGTGCCCTTCTCGGCGGCCTCGTCGTGCTCGCTGCTGGCGCCGCCGCTCCCGGCGCCGACGGCCAGGGCCGCTTCGACGCGCTCGACTGCCACGTCCTCGTCGGTCCTCATGACGCCGAGGTAGGTGTCCAGCAGGACCGAGAGGGTCTTGTGGGCGCTCCAGCGCTGGGCGGTCTTGAGGGGTACGCCCCTGTTGAGCCACAGGGTGATCGCCGAGTGGCGCAGGTCGTGGCGGCGGACGCCGCGCAGCGGGCTGTCGTCTTCGAACGCGGCGGCGCGCGCCTTCTTCCACACGTCGCGGGTGAAGTTGGACCCAGCTCACCTGTGCCAGCCTTGCGCAGGCTCGGGTGGATAGCTCTTGACAGGATGTGGAGTGCGTGTTCGCATTGCGGCCACATCGGCACTCTGGTCGGGCTTGGCGTTCGGCCGGGTGAAGGAGGCGATCCGGATGAGGCGTAGTATCCGTCAGGCACTGGTAGGAGCAGCGGTGCTCGCGGCTCTCCTCGCGGGATGCGGCGATCCGCCCGACGTCGATACAACGGCCGCAAACGGTGATGCGGTGAATCTGGACTTCCGTGTGTGGTCGTACGGTGTGGAGACGGTCCAGGACAACATCGCGAACTTCGAAGCCGAGCACCCCGGCGTCACGGTGGCGCTTTCCGACCACAGTTGGGAGGACTACGCCACCGTCATCGCCACGGCTTTCACCGGCGACAACGCCCCCGACGTTCTCTATTCCTCGGACCACTGGCTGCAGCAGTGGGCAGCCGCCGGCTGGCTTGCCCCGATCGACGAGCACTGTCCGGACCTCGCAGCGGACCAGGGCGACTGGGCGCCCTACGCCCGCGAGGGCATGACGTTGGATGGCGACCTCTACGGGCTCCCGTACTACGCCGACCTCATCACGTTCGTCTACAACGCGGCGCTTGCGGAGGAGGCCGGCTTCGCCGAACCACCGGGCACGCTGGACGAACTGCGCGAGCAGGCCCTCGCGGTGAAGGAGCAGGGAGGCATCGACTTCCCAGTCGTGATCCCGCTCGCGCGTGATGATCCCTGGGTCATTGAGAACTTCTACGCGATGGTCTACGCAGAGGGCGGCGACCTGTTCGTCGATGGCGAGCCGGCCTTTACCGAGGCTGGAGGTCCGGCCGAACGAGTGCTGCAGTGGCTGCACGACGCCCGTAACGAGTGGGAGATTCTTGACCCTGCTTCGTTCGAGGTGACCGAGGCTGACGTCGCGACGACGATGCCTGAGGGCCAGCACGTCTACAGCATCCTGCCGAAATACACCCTCGCCGAGCTCAACGGCGGCACAGGCCCGGAGACCGGCAACTTCGAGTTGGCGCTGATGCCGGGTGAGGAAAACGCCACCACCGGGTTCGTGCGGTTCTACGCGCTATCGAGCGCTGCGGTCGAACGCGGTCCCGAGGTCGTCGATGCGGCGTGCGACTTCTTGCGCTACCACGGCAGCGAGACGGATGGTGAGCACATCGTCGTCAAGCGGTGGGCGCTCGAGTTCGGCCTCGGCTTCGCCAACCTTCCGCTCTACGAGGACGACGAGGTCGCTGAGGCGATCAACGCCTGGGGCGACGTGGAGCTCGAACGGCAGCAGTCCGAGAAGGCCTACGCCAAGCAGGGCCTTACGCCCTACTGGGCTGACTGGGACGTCCACTCACGCGAGCAGCTGCAGGAAGCGATCCTCGGCAGGGTCAGCGCGAGCGAGGCGCTGCAGAACATGGCGGACCGTTGGGAGCAGCTGCGCGACGAGCACGAGGCGTAGGCAGGGCGAATGCGGCTCACCAGGAGGTCGCGCTCAGCCGGGGTACCGGCAGCGCGGCCTGCCGACAACGGTCACGACCGCCCCGACTCTCG
>SKPY01000010.1 GCA_007119305.1 Nitriliruptorales bacterium | reverse complement strand
GGCGGCGACGCGGTGGGGGCCGGCCGCCCCGCGCCTGTGGACAGACGCCGGGGGCTGCGGCACGCCGGACGGGCCGCTGCCCGGCTGACCCCTGCTGCGGGCGGGGCCTACCTGCTGAGCGCGCGGGCGCTGTCGACGTCGGGGCCGATGCCCAGCGCCACCCCGTCGTCGTCGCACGCCAGCACCGCCGCCTGCTCAGCCGTGTCCCAGGCGAGTGCCTCCCCGGCCTGCGTCCCCGCGTCGTCGCCGTCGGGGAAGGCGGCGACGTACCAGTCGTGCACCGAGTCGCACAGCCTCGACGGGGCCTCATCCCGCTCGGCCAGGCGGATGGCCACGGCGGTGTCGTCCGCGCGGGTCCACGTGTGGATCGCGCCGCCCGCCCAGGCCGCCGCGCGCGCGAGCGGATCGGACAACGCGGCGTCACGCTGCCCGCCCGGCGCTTCGAACAGCCAGCTCAGCTCGGCGGCCCCGAGCGTGTCCGAGCCGGCCTCCTCCCAGTCGCCGGACGGGTCGGCCGGCTCGGGCACCGCCACCGCCTCCTCGCCGTCGAGGTAGCGCTGCGGCCACAGGATCTGCGCGCTGGTCACCGGGAGCTCGCCGTAGGCCTCGTCGACCGCGGCCCAGCCGCCGTCGCGCAGGAGCCGGCACGTGAACGCGAGCCCCTCCTCGTAGGGGAACAGCAGCCCGCGGCGCAGGTGGTGGGGGTACGCGTCGAGCTGGGCCTGGCTCTCGGCGATGGACGGGTCGAAGCCCAGCATGAGCTGGTCGCGCAGGTCGAGCACGGCGACGGCGTAGTGCTGCATCAGCACGGTGGCGCCGCCCTCGACGAGCGCCAGGGCGGCGCGGTCGGCGTCGGCGTCGCCCCGGGCGTCGGCGCCCAGGGGGAGACCGAGCACGGCGTCGGACAGCGCGTGCTCGAGCTCGTGGGCGAGGGCCACCTGCTCGACGGGCCGCAGGGGGGCGTCGGGGGCGTCGACACGGACGACGATCTCCTGCTCGACGGTGTCGTAGAACCCGGCCGCCTGGCCGCTGACCAGGTCGAGCTGGAGCGCTGCGAGGTCGGTGTCCGCGGGGATCGCACCGAGGGCGACGAGCCGGCGCTGCTCATGCTCGAGCTCCGTGCGGTCCAGGTCGGCCTCGACCCGTGCGCGCAGATCCGCCTCGAAGTCGGTGCCGGCTGCGAACTGCGCCGCGACCGGGTCGGGGAACTCCAGCTCCCGCAGCTCCTCGACGCGCTCGGTGATCTCCGGCAGCTGCTCGGCGGGGCCGCCGGAAGGCAGGGCGTCGAGGTCGGCGCTCGGCTGCAGGCACGCCGCGAGGCCCTCGTCGGGCAGGAGGTCGCCGAGCCCGGGCCCGTCGTCCCCGAACAGCCCCTCGAGGAGCTCGCCCAGACCCTCGCCGAGCCCGTCGAGCAGGCCGGGGCTGTCGTCCGGGGCAGGGTCCTCGCCCGGGGCGGGGTCCTCGGCCTCGGCCTGCGCGCGCTCGAGCTCGTCCTCCAGCGTCGCGACCTCGTCGGTCAGGGCCGCGATCTGGCTGCGCTGCGCGCTGATCACCGCCACCGCGCCGATGCTGACGACGGCGAGCGCGAGCGCGAGCAGGGCGGCGGCGACCGCCAGCCCTGTCGAGCGGGTGCGCGGACGCGGGGCTGGCTGCTGCGGGGCGGCGCCGGGCGGCGGCCCGGGCGACGGTGGCGGCGGCAGGGGCATCTGCCCGCCATGATCGGTCGCTGCGCGCCTGCCGACAACCAGGGGACGCCCGGTGCCGACGGCGGGACACGCGACCGTTGCACGACGCCGGCAGCCGCTTGGTGGCTCCGGCAAGCGCTCGCTAGGCTTGCCCGACGTCGAGCGGATGCGCACACAGGGAGCACCGAGATGGCTGGAGTCGAGGGACGGGTCGTGGCGATCACCGGCGCCGGGGGCGGCATCGGCCGCCAGCACGCGCTGCTGTTCGCCGAGCGCGGAGCCAAGGTCGTGGTGAACGACCTCGGCGGCCAGCGTGACGGCACCGGCGCGGGCAGCGAGATGGCCGACGACACGGTCAAGACCATCCTCGACGCCGGGGGGGAGGCGGTCGCGAACTACGACAACGTCGCGACGCCCGACGGCGGGGAGGGGGTCGTGCAGTCCGCCCTCGACGCGTTCGGCCGCATCGACGTCGTCGTGAACAACGCCGGGATCCTGCGGGACCGCACCTTCCACAAGATGGCTGGGGCGGAGTGGGACGCGGTCGTGAAGGTGCACCTGTACGGCAGCTACTACACGACCCGTGCGGCCTGGCCCCGGATGCGCGAGCAGCAGCACGGCCGGGTGATCGTCACCACCTCGACCTCGGGCCTGTTCGGCAACTTCGGCCAGGCCAACTACGGCGCTGCGAAGCTCGGCGTGGTGGGGCTCATCAACACGCTCGCCCGCGAGGGCGCCAAGTACAGCATCACCGCGAACGCCGTCGCGCCGATCGCCGCGACCCGCATGACCGACGACATCATGCCGGCGGAGATGCTCGAGCAGCTCGACCCCGCCTACGTGTCGCCGGCTGTCGTGCACCTCGCCAGCGACGAGTGTGACGACACCGGTGCCGTGATCCTCGCGGGCGGCGGCCTCTACGCCCAGGTGGCCTACTTCCAGTCGCCCGGGCGGCGCTTCGACCACGTGCCCTCACCTGACGAGGTCGCCGAGCACTGGGCGGCGATCACGGACCTCACCGACGCCGCGCCGGGCCACAACCCGCTCGAAGGCTGACCGGCTGATGGCTCAGCCGCCGCGGCGGCCGCGCAACGACCCACGCCAGTACGACGACCTCGCCCACGAGTGGTGGCAGCCCGACGGCGAGTTCGCTGCCCTGCACTGGATCGCGGAGGCACGCGCGGCGCTCGTCCCGCTGCCGCGCCCCGGGGCGCGCCTGCTCGACCTCGGCTGCGGCGGTGGGCTGCTCGCTCCCCATCTGCCGCCCGGCTACCGCCATATCGGCGTCGATGTCACCGCCTCGGCCCTGAGCATCGCCGGTGCGCACGGCGTCGAGCCGGTCCGCGCCGACGCCGCAGCCCTGCCGTTCCCCGACGCGGCCTTCGACGTGGTCGTCGCCGGGGAGATCCTCGAGCACGTGACCGACCTGCGGGCGGCGGTGGCCGAGTGCTGCCGGGTGCTCGCACCGCACGGGAAGGTCGTCATCGACACGATCGCCGACACGCGCTGGGCCCGCCTGTCCCTCGTGCGCGTGGCCGAGCGCCTGCCCGGCGGACCGCCGCGCTACTGCCACGACCCCGAGCTGTTCGTCGACCCGGACCGGCTCCAGGCCCTGTTCCTCGCGGGGGGCGTGGACCTCGCCGTGCGGGGCCTCGCCGTGCACCCCCTGGACTACGCGCGCTTCCTGCTCACCCGGCATGGGCGGGTGCGCATGCGCCCGATCCGCTCCGTCGGGGGCCTCTACCAGGCGGTGGGTCACAAGCGCACGCGCTGAGCGGATCCCGGTCGAGGCTCTAGACTCGGCGCCCATGGGGGATCCGGCGCAGTGGCCGCTGCTCACCGCGCTCCCGGCGTCCGTCCGGGACGAGGTGCTGCGCACCATGCGCCGCCGCACCTACGCGCGTGGCGAGGTGCTGTTCCACGCCGGCGACCCGGGCGACACGCTGCACCTCGTCGCCGAGGGGCGGGTGGCGATCCGCATCTCCACTGAGCTCGGCGACACTGCCACCCTGTCCGTGCTCGGGCCGGGGGAGTCGTTCGGCGAGCTCGCCCTGCTCAACCCGGGGAGCGTGCGGACCGCCACGGCGGTCGCGCTCGACGACACCGCCACCTGGACCCTGCACCGCAACCAGTTCGAGATGCTGCGCGCGTCGGCGCCCACCGTCGACCGCTTCCTGAGCGAGCTGCTGGCCACCCGGGTGCAGCGCCTCACCAGCCTGCTCATCGAGGCGCTGTACGTTCCGGCTGAGCAGCGGGTGGCCCGGCGGGTGCGGGACCTGGCCGAGGCCTACGGGGGCGTGCACACGGGCACGGTGGTGCGCTGCACCCAGGACGACATCGCGTCGCTGGCCGGCGTGTCACGGCCGACCGCCAACCTGGTGCTGGGCGAGCTGGCACAGGCAGGAGCGCTCATCCTCGGCCGCGGTCGCATCGAGGTGCGCGACCCGGCTGCGCTCGCACGCCGCGCCCGGTGAGCGCCATGGTCACCCCGCGTCGGGTGACCGGCACCCCGGCGACCGCGCAGGCCGCCACCCGCGGGTGCGGCACCCTCACGCCCGGGCGGTGATGGCCGCCCGCAGCGCCTCCGCCT